>DASZGN010000369.1:0-3792 GCA_035938775.1 Trinickia sp. | reverse complement strand
CGCTTGACGCCATGCGCGACGGCGCGGAAGACGTCGAAGTGCCGGCGGCCGTGATGCGCGCGGCGCTGACGGTGGCGCTCGACGATGCGGCGCACGGCGGCGTGCCGTGGGGCGGCGTGACGTTCTCGTCGCTCACGAGCTTGCGCGGCTTGCCGTACCGCGCCGTGTGCTTGATCGGGATGGACGATGGCGTTTTGCCGAGTCTTGCGCGCGCCGACGAATTTGACCTGATGGCCGCGTGGCCGCAGCTGGGCGACCGGCAGCGGCGCGCCGACGAGCGCAATCTGTTCCTCGACCTGTTGCTCGCCGCGCGCGACCGGTTCTTCATCGCCTACACGGGGCGTAGCATTCGCGACAACGCGCCGCTGCCGCCCGCGGCGCTCGTCGACGAACTGCTCGACCATCTGGCGCGTGCTTCGGCGGGGCCGCAAGCCACGCCGGATGAAGTGGGCGCGGCGCGGCGCGCCTTCATCGTCGAACATCCGCTGCAGCCGTTCTCGACCGCCTATTTCGATCCCGCCGGGAGCTTGTTTACTTACGACGGCGAGCGGGCCGGGCTCGCCGAGCGGCTCGTCGCCCAGACGGCACCCGCGGTGCAGCCGTTTTTCGCTGAGCCGTTGCCGCCGGAGCCGGCCGGGCCGATCGCCTTCGTCGACTTCGCGCGCTTCTGGCAGCACCCGGCACGCGCGCTGTTGCGCGAGCGGCTCGGCATCGTGCTCGAGGCGGGGGAAGGCGAGCTAGGCGACACCGAGCCGTTCGAGCTCGACTATGCCGGACGCGACGCGCTGGCTGATCGGCTCTTGCCGCGTCTTGTCGAGCGCGACGACGAGCCTGCTCTCGCGCGGGCGTGGCGGATCGCCGAGGCGAGCCCCGAGCTGCCGGCCGGCGCGACCGGCGATGTGATGAAGCGCCGTGAACTGAACGCGCTCGCGCGCCTTGCCGGCGATGTGCGCGCCGAGCTCGCGGCGGGCGCGCAGCGTCTGCCGTTCGTGCTCGAAGTGACGCCGCGCTGGCCCGCGACGGACGGTGTCGCGCTGTTCGGCGAGCATGACGCCACGCTGCGCCGCGCGATCGACGATGCCGCGCCGCTGCAAGTGCACGGCATCCTCGCGCGCGTGACCGACGCCGGGCAGGTGCTCTATCGCTACGCGAGGCCGGGCGCGCGTGACTATCTGAGCGCGTGGCTCGCGCATCTCGTCTACTGCGCAGCGCAGCCGCTAGGCCCGTGCCGCACGGTTTGGCACGGGGGCACCGAGCGCTTCGCCTTTACGCGCGTCGAGGAACCTTTGACGCTGCTCGCGCCGCTTGCGGCGCTTTTCGTCGCCGGGCGCAGGATGCCGCTGCGCTTTTTTCCGAGAAGCGCCTGGGCGAAGGCGAATGGCAGCGGCGGCGATGCCCTTGGCGTATGGATCAGCGAGCGCGTGCGCGGCGAATCGGACGACCCCGCGCTCGCCATCGCGTGGCGCGGCGCGAACGTCTCCCTCGACGAGCCGTTCGGCACGCTCGCGCGCATCGTGTTCGAGCCGTTGATGCAGCATCTGACCGGGGACTCGGCATGAACGACGCGCACCGCAGCGCCGCAACCGCAAGTGCTTGCGACACGGCTGCCGCATTGGCGACGCCGACGGAATTGGACGTCTTCACCTGCGCGCTCGACGGCGTGAACCAGATCGAGGCGTCGGCGGGCACGGGCAAGACCTGGAACATCTGCGCACTGTATGTGCGCCTGCTGCTCGAGAAGAATCTGAACGCCGATCAGATTCTCGTCGTCACCTTTACGAAGGCCGCGACGGCCGAGTTGCACGAGCGCATACGCGGCCGGCTCGCCGAGCTTGCGCGCGCGATCGAAACCGGTGACGACGGCGGCGATCCATTCGTCGCACGTCTTTTCCATACGACGCTTGCGGCGGCAAACGGCCTTGAGCGCGAACTCGCCGCAAAGCGCGTGCGCCGTGCGCTATCGACATTCGATCAGGCGGCGATCCATACGATTCACGCGTTTTGCCAGCGCGCGCTGCAAGAAGCACCGTTCGCGGCGGCGATGCCGTTCGCCTTCGAGATGGAGGCCGATGACGCCGCGCTGCGCTTCACGCTTGCCGCCGATTTCTGGCGCGAGCGCGTCGAGCCGGTTGCGGCGGCGCACCCCTCGTTCGCGGCGTGGCTCGTGGCGCAAGGGGCGGGCCCGCTCGCGCTCGATGCGCAGCTCGCACGGCGTTTGAAAAAGCCGCTCGCGCGCTTGCGCTGGGGGGCGATGGGTGTAACGAGTGCGAACGGCGAGACGGGGGCGAGCAGCGTTGTGCTGGACGTCGGTGCGCAGCTCTCCGAAAGCGCCGCGCAGGCGCGATTCGACGAAGCCTGCGCCCTTTGGAACGACGAGCGCGAAGCGATCGCACGACTCATCGACGACGCGCAAGCAGGACTCAAGCAGACCACCCACAAGCCCGAAGCGGTGCGCGCCGCGCTCGATGCCTGGAGCCGTTATTTTGCCGAGGGCAACTGCCACGCGGCGCCTCCGCGCGAGGCGCTGAAGCTGACAGCCGGCGCGCTCGCCAAGGCGACGAAAGTCAAGTTCGTGCCGCCCGAGCATCCGTTTTTCGTGTTGGCCGATACGCTCGCCGCGGCGTCGGACGCGGCCGAGGCGGCGCACCGCGCGCACTGGCTGGCGCTCGTTGCCGCATGGCTCGAGGAGGCGCCGGCTACGCTCGCGTCGATGAAGCGCACGCGGCGCGTCGCATCGTTCGACGATCTGCTTTCGAACCTGCACGGCGCGCTCATCGTGCACCCGTGGCTGGCGGACGCGATGCGTGCGCGCTACCCGGCTGCGCTCATCGACGAGTTTCAGGACACCGATCCTCTCCAGTTCGCGATCTTCGAGCGCATCTTCGTGCGTAGCGGCGATGAACGTGCCGGCGATAAACGCACGCGTGACGAGTATGCCGGCGGCGAGTCCGCGCCGCTTTTCCTGGTCGGCGATCCGAAGCAGGCGATCTACAGCTTCCGCGCGGCGGACCTGCACACTTATCTGGCCGCGCGCCATGCGGCAAGCGCGCGCTACACGCTGGCGGTGAATCAGCGCTCGACGGCGCCGCTCGTCGAGGCGTGCAATCGTATCTTCAGCGCGAACCCGCAAGCGTTCGTGCTCGAGGGGCTCGACTACCAGCCCGTGCGCGCAGGCGACAGGCCGCGCAAGCCCTTTGCCGACGAGCGCGCTCACGCGCTCGCGCATGACAGTGTTTTTCGCATCTGGATGCTGCCTTCGGGCGAGGCGGCTTGGTCGAAGCGCGACGCGCAGCGTCAGGCCGCCGAAGCGTGCGCGGCGGAGATCGTGCGACTCTTGCGCGGAGCGCGCGAGGGCACGGTCACGGTGGGCGATGCGTCGCTCGCGCCGGCCGACATCGCCGTGCTCGTGCGCACGCACAGGCAGGGCAGCCTCGTGAAGCGCGTGCTGGCGGCGTGGGGTGTGGGCAGCGTCGAGCTCGCGCAGGCATCGGTGTTTGCGACGCTCGATGCCGAGCAACTCGAGCGCGTGCTTGCCGCTGTCGATACCCCTGGCGACTTGCGGCGCCTTCGCGCGGCCCTCGCGGCCGACTGGTTCGGGCTGGATGCCGCGGCGCTGTTGCGACTCGCGCAGTTGGCCGACTCGGCGGCGCTTGTTGAAACGGACGCCGCGTCGCCCGAGGCCACTTCCTCCGGGGCGTGGCCCAAGGCCACTTCCTTCGGGGCGCACAACGTCCCCTTCGAGGACGCCGCGACGGCCTGGGTCGAGCGTTTTTCCCGCTATCGCACGCTTTG
>DASZGN010000368.1:0-6677 GCA_035938775.1 Trinickia sp. | reverse complement strand
GCTGGTGCGACGCGGCATCGGGCTGCACCCCGCGCGCAAGCAGCAACGGCGGCGAACTCGCCGCCTGATCGAAGAGCGTCGCGTCCGGGTGCGCGGCGCCGAGCGCATCGACAATCTTGCTGCCGGTGGCGGTAGCGTTCTGCTCGTAGGCGAGGCGGATCTGCTGCCACACGTCGTCGGACGTGAATTGCCCGTTGGACGCGAGCGCCGTGATCAGATCGACGCACCCGTCGCCGTACCACTTCGGCTCGACGAGCAGCGCACGCGCCGCATCCGCGACGTTCTCGCCGCGGGCCGCGCGCGATTCGAGCGCATAGCACTTCACCTGCGTGTCGTCGTTGAGCACGAAGCGCGCATATTGGGCATCGAAGTTGCCCCAGTCATGGCGCGCCCCAAGCACGACGAGGTAATCGTTGCGCAGACGGTCGGCGAGCGCCTCGCCGTCATGGCGCTGAAGGAACGACAGCACCGGCTCGTCGGGCGCGTCGATGCGCGCATGGCCCGAGCCATCGAACAACTGGGGCCTGATCTGGAAGTACTCGAGGTACGACGAGGCCGGGTAGTCGGGAATCAAGCTGGCAAGTTGTGCCGCGCGCGCCGCATCGTTGTTGCGGGCCGCTTCGCGCAACTGCACGAATGTTTGGTCGTCGCCGGAAAGAGAGGAAGGGGAAGCGCGGTGTCCGGCGGTAGCTGCGCCGCATGCAACGAGCGCCACTGCGGCAAAGGCGGAGGCGACCGCGCGATATACTCGAACGAGGCGTTTCGACATCGTGTGGTTCGTGGAGCAAAAAAGTGAGCGAAAGCATAGCACGCAACCCCTCGGCAAAAACGAAAGGCGAACTGCGCAAAACGCTGCTCGAAGCTAGAAAAATTGCCGCGGGCGCGAGTGTCGCCAATGCCGCGCTTTGCACACGCCTGCACGAGGTTTTTGCGCACTACGCGCCGCATTCCGTGGGCTTTTATTGGCCGCTTGCCGGCGAGTTCGATGCGCGCGGCGTGATCGCCGAATGGCTCGAGGACGAACCCCGGCGGCTGGCGGCACTGCCGGTCGTCACGATGAAGGGCTACGCGCTCGCCTTCCATGCCTGGACGCTCGATACGCCAATGCGCATCGGCCATCATCGAATTCCCGAGCCCGCATCGACGCAGGGCGTGCTGCCCGATCTGCTGCTCGTGCCTTGCGTAGGTTTCGACGATGACGGATACCGGCTCGGTTACGGCGGCGGCTATTACGACCGCACGCTCGTCGCATGGCCCGGCACGACGATGCCGGTCACGGTGGGGGTTGCTTATGAAGCGTGCCGGTGCCCGGCTCTGCCGCGCGAGCCGCACGACGTGCCGCTCGATGCAATCGTGACGGAGGCGGGCCTGCGCGTGCGCGAGGCAACGTAGACCAAGCCGCGCGCGACGCGGCCACGCATCATCGATGGATCACAGCGACGCCGCGGCGCGCGCGGCGGTGTCATAAAGCCCGGACGCATTGCGCATCAGCTGCGCAGCCTCGCCGATCTGCTCGTTCGAGAGCCCGCTTTCCTTGAGCGTGGCGATGAGGCAGCGCTCGCGCACTTCGCGATACTTGCCGCAAAGCTCGCGCCCGGCGGGGGTCGTCGAGAAGAACACTTCCTTGCCCGTCTTCTCGCTATTCACGTACCCTCTGGCCACGAGCTTCTTCAACGCATACGTGGCGACGTGCGTATCTTCGATGTTGAGCACGAAGCAGATGTCGGCGAGCTTCTTCTTGCGGTCGCGATGGTTCACATGATGGAGCAGCGACACTTCGATGGGCGTGATGTCCTTCACGCCCGCGGCCGACATGCAGCGCACCATCCACCGATTGAACGCATTGCTCGCCATGATGAGGCCATACTCGAATTCCGATAGCTCCGCGCTCGTTTCGGAGATGAGGTGTTCCGAAGAAACGATCTTGGTCGGGTGACGCGACATGGCAGAAAGTTCGAGCAAACGTTTGTGAGCGGTGCGCGAGAGTGTACGACGCGCGCGCGCCGTTGTACTCCTGGCAAAAACGCTTATTGGCACATTATCGATAAATTGTCGATAATGTGTTCAATTTTTAGGACGGGTTTCCGTAGCCCGCCGACGCGGCCCTCCCCGCCGCCTGGGATGCTTATCGCGATGAGTCAACCTCGAATCTATCCGTTTGGCGATGCCGCCCTCGTGTGCGAGGTGCCGCCGCCCGCCACGCTTGCGTCCCAGGAGCGCATCTGGGTGGTCGCCGAGGCGGCGCGGCAATGGCAGCGGCTGCACGTGCTCGAAGTCGTGCCCGGCATGAATAATCTGACGATTGTCTTCGACCCGCTCGCCGCCGATATCGAGGTGCTTGCCGGCGAGCTCGCGCTCGCCTGGGAGCGCGCCGCGAGCACGCCACCCACCGCGCGCGAAATCAAGATCTCCGTGCGGTACGGCGGCGAAGACGGGCCTGATCTCGAGGCCGTCGCCGAGCACACGGGGCTCACCGTCGATGAAGTCGTAGCGCGTCATGCAAACGGCGAGTACGTCGTGTTCTTTCTTGGCTTTCAGCCCGGCTTTTCGTATTTGGGCGGCCTCAATCCATCGCTTCATACGCCGCGGCGCGCGTCGCCGCGCCTCGAGGTGCCGGCCGGCTCGGTCGGCATCGGCGGGGCCCAGACGGGCATCTACCCGGCCGCGTCGCCGGGCGGCTGGCAGTTGATCGGGCGCACCGAGCTCCGGCTTTTCGATCCCGCGCGCACGCCGCCCACCCTGCTCCAGCCCGGCGACCGCGTGCGTTTCACCATTGCGGGGATCGCACGATGATCGACATCATTCGCGCCGGGCTGCTCACCTCGGTGCAGGATCTCGGCCGGCCGGGCTATCGGCATCTGGGCATCACGACGGGCGGCGTGCTCGATACGCTCGCGCTCGAAGTCGGCAACCGGCTCGTCGGCAATGCGCCGCAAGCGGCCGCGATCGAAGTGACGGTCGGGCCGGTCGTGCTGCGCTTCGCGCGCGCGACGCGCGTCGCGATCACGGGCGCCGAATTCGACGCGACGCTCGACGGCGCGCCTGTCCACGCGTGGTGGAGCCTGCCCGTGCGCGCCGGTCAGGAATTGATATTGCAAGGTGCCAGACGTGGCATGCGCGCCTATGTCTGCGTGCGAGGCGGCATCGACGTCATGCCGGTGCTCGGCTCGCGCAGCACCGATCTCGGCGCGCACTTCGGCGGTCTCGGCGGCCGCACGCTGCACGACGGCGATCGCCTGCCGGTCGGCACGCCCGCCGCGCGGCACGGCGCCGGCATGGCGGCCGACGCGCCGCCGTTCGGCGTGAAGGCGCCGGAATGGTGTCGTTTTGCCGAGATCGCGCAAGAGCCGCTGCGTCGCGGCAAGCATCTGGCCGGCGCCGAGCGCGCCGTGCCGATCCGCGTATTGCGCGGCCCCGAGTACGACAGCTTCACCGATGCCGCACGCGATGCATTCTGGTCTGACGAATGGTGCGTGACACCGCAAAGCAACCGCATGGGCTATCGTCTAAAGGGCACCGCGCTCGCGCGCAGCGAGCAGGTCGAGCTGCTTTCGCATGCGGTGCTGCCGGGCACGATCCAGGTGCCGGGCAACGGCCAGCCGATCGTGCTGATGAGCGACGCGCAAACAACGGGAGGCTATCCGAGGATCGGCGCCGTGATTCGCGCCGACCTATGGAGGCTCGCGCAAGTTCGACTGAACGGCAGCATCCGGTTCGTCCCGACTTCACGAGAAGAAGCGCTTTTCACGCTGAAGGAAGAACACGCGTACTTGCGACAGATCGACGTCGCGATCGCAATGCATGAAGAGCGGCTGCAAAAGTCCGCTCGCGCCGCTTGAGCAATTGTTGTGAGGAAGTCATGGACATCGATCTGAATGCCGATCTCGGCGAAGGCAGCGGCGCGGACGAAGCGTTGCTCGATCTCGTGAGCTCGGCGAATATCGCCTGCGGCTGGCATGCCGGCGGAGCGAACGCCATGCGCGACTGCGTGCGGCTTGCCGTCAAGAAAGGCGTGGCCATCGGCGCGCATCCGAGCTTTAACGACCCCGCGAACTTCGGCCGCAAGGAAATGCACCTGCCCGCCGACGACATTTACGCGGGCGTCCTGTATCAGTTAGGCGCCCTTGCCGCGATCGCGCATGCCGAGGGCGGCCGCGTGGTGCATGTGAAGCCGCATGGCGCGCTCTATAACCAGGCGGCACGCGATCCGGTCATCGCCGAGGCGATCGTCGCGGCCGTGCGCGACTTCGACCCGTCGCTTGCCGTGTTCGGCCTCGCCAACAGCGGCTTCATCGCCGCGGCGCGGCAAGCCGGGCTCATCGCAATCGAAGAAGGCTTCGCCGACCGCGGCTATCGCGCCGACGGCTCGCTCGTGCCGCGCAGCGAGCCGGGCGCGCTGATCGATAGCGAAGATGCCATGCTCGAGCAAGTGCTTTCGATGGTGCGCGACGCTCGCGTGCGTGCCGTGGACGGGCGTTGGGTACCGATCGGCGTGCGCACGCTGTGTCTGCATGGCGACGGACCGCATGCGCTCGCGTTCGCGCGACGGCTGCGCGGCGCGCTCGAGCAAAACGGCGTCGAGGTGCATGCGGCTTCGGCGTTGCGTGTCTGAGATTGACTTCGGCGGGCGCCGCTCGCGGTTGATCGAAAGCGCGTCGCAAAGCAAAGACGAAGTGATGATGAACACCCTGCGGGGCTGCGGGGGCGTTCGTTCGTAGCATTAAGCGGCCGATGGGGAAGAGCCGCAAAAAGCGGGCCGTGCGGGCAAGGCAAGGCATGCCGCACGGCCCACGCTCGCCTCGCGAAGCGCACCAGGCGCACTAGGCGCGCCAGACGCACCGGACGCAACGCGAGGCGAATTTGGAATCGTGTGTGGAGACACTATGCAGACCAATCTATGGCCGTTGATCGGGGTGGCCGTCATCATCGCCGGCTTCCTCTTGCGCTTTAATCCCATGCTGATCGTCGCGGCCGCGGCGATCGTGACGCCCATCGCCGCGCATTTTCCGCCGGACAAGATCCTTACCGCGATCGGCACCGGCTTTCTGAAGACGCGCAACATCCCGCTCATCATCCTCTTGCCGCTTGCGGTGATCGGCTTGCTCGAACGGCACGGGCTGCGCGAGCGCGCGCAGATGTGGATCTCGGGCATCAAGGCTGCCACCGCCGGGCGTCTTCTCATCGTGTATCTGCTTGTGCGCGAGCTGACCGCCGCGGTCGGCCTGACCGGGCTCGGTGGCCATCCGCAAATGGTGCGGCCGCTGCTCGCACCGATGGCCGAAGGCGCAACCGAGACCCGCTTCGGCAAGATCAGCGACGCGGTGCGCTACCGCTTGCGCGCGTTCGCCGCGGCGACCGACAACGTGGGGCTCTTCTTCGGCGAGGACATCTTTGTCGCGTTCGGCGCCATCGTGCTGATGGTGACGTTCCTTAAAGAAGCCGGCATTGTCGTCGAACCGACGCGCGTCGCGGTATGGGGCATTCCGACCGCGATCAGCGCGTTCGTGATTCACGCCGTGCGGCTTTATCTGCTCGATCGCCGGCTCGAAAAAGAGCTGCGGAGCGCGGGCGCCGCGCAGCGTGAGAAGACGGCACAGTCTGCACACCTCGAACAATCGGCCGAACGCTCGGGAGAACAAGCATGACGCTACTCATCACGCACTTGTTCTGGCTCGTCGGCGTGGTGCTGCTGATCGTCGGCGGCATGATCCTCACTGACAAGGAGCATCCGCGGCGCTTTGCCGCCGGCGGGTTCTGGCTGCTTTACGCGCTCGTCTTTCTGGTTGGCGACAAACTGCCGGCGGACGTCGTCGGCGCGCTCGTCATCGCGATGGCGTTGATCGCCGGTTTCGGCGGCGTGGTGGGCGGCAAGCCGAAGATGCTGCCCGACGAAGCGCGCCGCGAGAGCGCCAGGCGTCTCGGCAACAAGCTCTTCGTGCCCGCGCTGACGATTCCATTCGTCACCGTGATCGTCACGCTGTTGGCAAAGCATCTCGTGTTCGGCGGCACGCCGCTCATCGATGCGAAAAACACGACGCTCGTCGGCTTCGGCATCGGCTGCGTGATCGCGCTTGCCGTCGCTTGCTATGTGACGCGCGACTCGGTGGGGCAATCGATGAAGGAGGCACGACGCCTCATCGACGCGCTTTCGTGGGCAGCCGTGCTGCCGCAGATGCTCGGCATGCTCGGGCTGGTGTTCTCCGATGCGGGCGTGGGCAAGGCGGTCGCGCATGTCACGACGGATTACATCAATCTCGACTACCGGCTCGTGGCGGTGGCCGTCTACTGCGTGGGCATGGCGCTCTTCACGATGGTGATGGGCAACGGCTTCGCGGCGTTTCCGGTGATGACGGGCGGCGTCGGCGTGCCGATTCTCGTCAACGTCTTTCACGGCAATCCGGCCGTGATGGTGGCGATCGGAATGTTCTCGGGGTACTGCGGCACGCTCCTGACGCCGATGGCCGCCAACTTCAACATGGTGCCCGCGGCATTGCTCGAGCTGCCCGACAAGAACGCCGTCATCAAGGCGCAGGCACCGACGGGCGTATTGCTGCTGATCGTCAATATCGCTCTGTTGAATCTGCTGATGTTCAGGTAGAGGAAAAGCGGAAGCGACGTGGCAGGGACAAGCGCAGCGAGGGGGGCCGCCACATCGCAAAACATCGTTCCGCGCGGTC
>DASZGN010000367.1:0-7416 GCA_035938775.1 Trinickia sp. | reverse complement strand
CTACGCGAATTCGCTTCGATTGTCGGCGCGACGAATGTGGTTGCGTCGGCCGAGCGGTTGAGCGATTACGCCGATCCATTCGCGCCAGGCCCCGCCGCGCGCACATTCGCCGCGTCGGCCGCCGTGCTGCCCGCATCGGTCGACGAAATCCGCGAGGTCCTGCGCATCGCGCGCGCGTACGGTTTGCCGCTTTGGCCTGTTTCGACAGGACGCAACTTCGCTTACGGCGGCGCCGCACCGCGGCTTCGCGGCTCGGTCGTGCTCGACTTGAAGCGGATGAACCGTGTGCTCGAAGTCGACGAGAAGCTCGCTTACGCGCTCGTCGAGCCGGGCGTCACGTATTTCGATCTGCATGCCTATCTGCGCGAGCGCGGCATGAAGCTATGGGTGGATCCACCCGCGGCCGGGTGGGGCAGCATTGTCGGCAACACGCTCGAGCGCGGCTTCGGCTACACGCCGTACGGCGATCATGCGGCGATGCAATGCGGCATGGAGGTGGTGCTCGCGAGTGGCGATATCGTGCGTACCGGCATGGGCGGCATCGAGATCGGCCGCTCATGGCAGCTCTACGCGCCCGGCTTCGGCCCGTCGTACGACGCGATGTTCATGCAGTCGAACTTCGGCGTCGTGACGAAGCTCGGCATCTGGCTGATGCCGCAGCCGAGCGCTTATCTGCTTGCACACGTCAAGTTTCGTGAAGAGGCCGACCTCGAGGCGATCGTCGAGACGCTGCGCCCGTTGAAGCTCGACGAAACGATCCGCAATCATGCGGTGATCGAAGGCGCGATCCGGCATGCGGCCGGTATTTCGTCGCGCAAGGACTGGTATGACGGGGAGGGCGCGATGCCCGAGTCCGCCATCGCGCGGATGGTCGATCGATTGCAGATCGGCCGCTGGAATCTTCACTTCGGGCTATACGGCGAGCCCGAGCTCATTGACGCGCGCTATGCAATCGTGCAGCGTGCGTTCTCGCGCGTGCGCGGTGCGCAGTTCGAGGCATCGCACTACGCCGGCGACGCGCAGCCCGTGGGCGGCGCCGAGCGCAACATGGCGGGGATACCCGCGATGAGCGCGTTCCGGATGCTCGATTGGCGGGGTGGTGCCGGCGCGCATGTCGATTTTTCGCCGATCTGTCCGTTCATGGGCGGCGATGCGATGCGCCAGTACTGGGTTGCGAAGGCGCGCACGGCCGAGTACGGCTTCGACTACTACGGCGGCTTCACGGCCGGCACGCGCCATTTGCATCACATCGTCGCGACGATCTTCAATCGCGACGACCCGCAGCAGACCGATGCCGCGGGCGATCTACTGCGGGTCTTGATGAGCGACGCGCGCGCGGCGGGCTACGGCGAGTACCGCGTGCATCTTGCGCAGATGGATTTTGCCGCCGCGCAGTACGATTTCAACAACGGCGCGCTGCTGCGTCTGTCGGAGACGATCAAGGACACGCTCGACCCCGCCGGCATCCTCGCGCCCGGCAAGTCGGGCATCTGGCCGCGTGTGTGGCGGGGCGAGCGCGGGTATACGTAGACCTCAAGCCTCTTCGGTGCTGGACGATGCCGGATTCGGCGAAGACGGGAAGACGGGAAGACGGGAAGACGGGAAGACGGGAAGGCGGGAAGGCGAGAAGGCGAGAAGGCATCCGCCGACGATCAGGACCAAGGCCATGGATCGACGCTCTTTTATGAAGATAGGCGCAAGCGTGGTGGCGGGTGGCTTGTTACCGCCGATGCTTATCGCTGCGCGCGGCAACGGCACGCGGGGCGAAGCGCCGCCGATCGTTCTCGTCGACACGGCGCTCGCCGAAAGCCGGGCCTACGCCGAGCTTGCGGCTGCCCGCGACAGCGCGCACGTCGTCGACATAGACGGCGATGTCGGCGCGCTATGGCATGCGATGCTTGGCCGCGTGAGCGCGACGTTGGTCGGTGCGTTGCGCGCCTCGGACTTTTTCGTGCTGCGGCATCTGGCGGTGGGCGAGGGCCGAATCGTTTCGCACACGAATGGCGAGCGCACCATCACGTTCCGGATCCACGCCGATGTCACTGTCGATGCGCGAGCCACTAGCTAACCGCTAACCGCTAACCGTTACCGGGGAAGGGCACGCAACTAGTCGCTCTCCAAGCGTTGCCCTATCCGCGCCAACTCTTCATCGCGCAGCGCCCGCCGCAAGATCTTGCCGACATTCGTTTGCGGCAGCGAGCCGCGAAACTCGACGAGCTTCGGCACCTTGTAGCCTGTCAGCTGCTTGCGGCAATGCCTGAGTATTTCATCGCGCGTAAGACCCGGCTCGCGCGGCACGATGAACACTTTCACGCACTCGCCCTGCGCGTCGTCGGGCACGCCGATCGCCGCCACTTCGCACACGCCCGGGTGCATCGCGACGACGTCCTCGATTTCGTTCGGATACACGTTGAAGCCCGAGACGAGGATCATGTCCTTCTTGCGATCGATGAGGCGGATGAAGCCGCGCGAATCCATCACGCCGATGTCGCCGGTCGCGAGCCATCCCTCGGCATCGAAGACCTTGGCCGTTTCGTCGGGCCGCATCCAGTAGCCTTTCATGACTTGCGGCCCTTTCACGCAAAGCTCGCCCGGCTCGCCGATGTTGGCCCAACTGCCGTCCTCCTTCTTGAAGCGCACGCGTGTGCCGGGCGCGGGCAGGCCAACCGATCCGTCGAATTCGCGCAGGTGCGTTAGGTCGACGGGACTCAGCGCGACGATCGGCGAGCATTCGGTGAGCCCATAGCCTTCGACGATCGGCTTGCCCGTCACGGCCCGAAAGCGCTCGGCGACGGCACGCTGCGTGGCCATGCCGCCCGCCATGGCGAGCTTGAGATTCGAGAAGTCGCGCTTGCAAAACGCCTCGTTATCGAGAAACGATTTATAGAGCGTGTTGATCGCGAGAATGCCGGTGAACGTTTCATGACGCAGGATACGCATCACGCGCTTCGTATCGCGCGGATTGGCGATCAGGATGTTGCGCCCTCCGATCCCGAGAAAGATCAGGCCGTTCAAGGTCAGCGACATGATGTGATAAAGCGGCAGCGGCGTGAGCACCGTTTGCACCTCGCCGCTCAACTGGCGCTCGGCCCATGCTTTCGCTTGCAGCAGATTCCCGATGATGTTGCGGTGCGTGAGCATCGCGCCTTTCGCCACGCCCGTGGTGCCGCCTGTGTATTGCAGGAATGCGATGTCGTCGTGGGCAACGGGCACCGGCACGAACGACGCCTTTTTCCCGATCGCCAGGGCGCGGCGCAGGCGCACCGCTTGGGGAAGACGATACGCGGGCACCATCTTCTTGATGCGCTTCATGACGAAGTTCAGCAGCCGCCCTTTGACGTTGAGCCCGTCGCTTAGCAACTCGCCGAGCGAGGTGACGATGACGTGCTCGACAGCCGTCTCCGGCATGACTTGCTCGAGCGTCTTGGCGAAGTTCTCAAAGACGACGATGGCCTTCGCGCCGCTGTCCTTCAGTTGATGAGCGAGCTCGCGCGGCGTGTAGAGCGGATTGACGTTGACCACGATCGCGCCAGCCTTCAGCACGCCGAAGAGCGCCACGGGGTACTGAAACGTGTTCGGCAGCATGATCGCGACGCGCTCGCCTGGCTTTACGCCGACGCTTTGCAGATACGCGGCGAAGGCCGTGGCCTTTTCTGCGAGCGAACCGTACGAGAGAGACGAGCCGATGCTCACGAAGGCAATCCGCTCACGAAAGCGCGTCGTGCATTCGTCGAAGAAATGCACGATCGACGTGTACTCGCTTACATCGATTTCATGGGGAACATCGGGTGGGTAGGACGCGTACCAGATGCCGTCGGTGTTGGGTGCGGCGCCTGCGCGATCGGCATGGCTTGCCTGAGTGTCGTCGCCAACGGCACCTGGCGAGATCGGTCGATCGATTTTCATTGTCTTCTCCCTGCGGCGGTTGACGACGCTCGCTGGCGTTCATTTGATCTTGTGCGCTCATTGCCGATCAAGCGGCGGGCTCGATCGTCTTCTCATGCGCGCCATCGTCGTGATTGTGCCGAGGCCTGCCGGCATCGAGATCCAGCGGAAAGTCGTCGACTTTCACGACGAGGGCACCGTCGCGCGCATACGTCTCGAGCGTTTCGCGCTCGCTCGCATCGATGAGGCCGCGCGCCTCGGCGTGCGCGGCCCACGCTGCGAGCTCGGCCAGGCTTTGCGGCATAGGCGGCAAGCGCTTGTCGCGCACGGCACCGCGCAGCTTCAGCTCGATCGCGGCCACGCGCGGCATGAGTGCGAGCAGACGTTCGCCGCAATGAAGCGGATCGCGTTCATCGCTCGGCACATGTGAATCCGCGAGCAGCCGTTCGCGCGTCGGCCCGGACCCTTGCAGCAGATTGGCGATCTCGCTCGCAATGTAATCGCCGGGTGGGCGCCGCCGCATGCCGAGCGGAAACGCGATCACGCGCATGAGCCGCGCGGCGAGACGATTCGGGTAGTTTGCAAAGAGACCCTCGAGCGCCTGCTGCGCGGCATAAAGCGCTTCTTCCACGCCCCAGCGCACCAAGGGCAGATCCTCGGGCCGTCTGCCTTCGTCTTCGAACCGCTTGAACGTCGCCGAGATGAGCACGAGCTGAGAGAGCACGTCGCCCAAGCGCGCGCTCAGGCGCTCGCGCCTTTTAAGCGCGCCGCCGAGGACAATCATTGAAAGATCGGCGACAAACGCGAATGCCATGCAAAGCTGCGTCGCGGCGCGGTAATGCGCGGCGAGCGCGCCACTTGCGCGCTGTGGTCTTGCGATGAACGCGCCGCCCGTGATTCCGTGCAAGAAGCTGCGCAGCGCGTTCGATGAGAGGAACGACGCGTGCCGGAAGATCGCGTCATCGAATGCGGCGAGCGCTTTGGCGCGATCGGGCTCGCGTGCCGCGGCGATTTCCTTGAGCACATAGGGATGGCAGCGAATCGCACCCTGCCCGAAGATAATGAGCGAGCGCGTGAGGATGTTCGCGCCTTCGACGGTGATCGAAATCGGCAACTGCTCATAGTGCCGCGCCAGAAAATTGGACGGCCCGATGCAGATGCCCTTGCCGGCGAGCACATCCATACCGTCGTTGACGACGCGGCGCGCGCGTTCCGTCACGTGGTATTTCGCGATTGCCGAGAGCACCGCGGGTTTCTCGCCCAGATCGACCGCTTGCGCGCAAAGGCGCCGCACCGCGTCCATCACATAGAGCGTGCCGCCCATGCGCCCGAGCACTTCATGGATGCCTTCGAATTTGCCGATGGGTACTTTGAACTGCCGGCGCAATGCGGCGTAGGCGGTCGTGCCGCGCACCGCCGCCTTCGCGATGCCGACGCTTGCCGAAGGCAGGGAAATCGCGCGGCCCGCGGCAAGGCACTCCATCAGCATGCGCCAGCCGCGACCGACTTGCGCGCGCCCGCCGATCACCCAATCGATCGGGATGAACACAACGTTGCCGGAAGTCGGGCCGTTCTGAAACACGGCATTGAGCGGCCAGTGCCGGCGGCCAACAATTACGCCGCGATGCGTCGTCGGGATCAGCGCGCACGTGATGCCGGGCTCGTCGTTCGGGCCGAGCAGATGGTCGGGGTCGAGCGCGCGAAACGCCAGGCCGAGCACCGTTGCGACCGGCGCGAGCGTGATATAGCGCTTGTCCCAGGTCACACGAAAGCCAAGCGTCTCGCGGCCCTCGAATATGCCCTTGCAGACGATGCCGACATCGGGAATGGCGGCCGCATCCGAACCCGCGTAGGGGCTTGTCAGCGCGAAGCAGGGAATTTCGTCGCCGCGTGCAAGGCGCGGCAGAAAATGTTGCTTTTGCGCCTCGGTGCCGTAGTGAAGCAAGAGCTCCGCCGGGCCGAGCGAGTTAGGCACCATCACCGACACGGCTGCACTCGACGAGCGCGACGCGAGCTTCATGATGACCTGCGAGTGAGCGTAGGCGCTAAACGCTTTGCCGCCAAAGCGCTTGTCGATGATCATCCCGAGAAAGCCTTGTTGCTTGGCGTACTGCCAGGCTTGCGGCGACAGGTCATGCCATATCGTCGCCGTGTCCCAATCGTTGGCGAGATCGGCGAGGCGCTGGCATTCGCCGTCGACGAAAGCGCGTTCCTCATCGCTCAGTGCGGGCGGGCCGTAAGCGAGCAGGGTGTCCCAGCGCGGGCGGCCGGTGAAGAGCTCGGCATCCCACCAGACGGTGCCCGCCTCGATCGCATCGCGCTCGGTCGGTGACATCTCGGGCAGGGCCTTGGCAAACGGGGCGATGAGGCGCACCGATAGCAGGCGGCGTCGCAGCGGTTTGATGGCGAGCACGCACGCCGGCAAGAACAGAACGATAGCGAGCGCGACGCAAAGGCCGATGCTCGCAGCACCGCTCGCGCGGACAATGGCGAGCCACGCGCCGAGCATGGCAACCCACCAGATCGCGGCCGCTTCACGCACGACAAGAAACGCGCTCGCGACGACGAGCGCGATGACGAGCCATCCCATGAACTTTCCTCCAGGCGATGGCGATGCCGCGCGCCGTGCGCGCGGACATCGCACGTCACGACGTCAAAGCGCGGGACGCGGCGCCTCTTGCATGATAGGCGCTGGCGCAGCTTGCGCGACGTCGAGCACCGGCGGTGTCGGAAGCGTGGCGCCATCGTCGACCGGCTCGAGTGGTGTGCCGATGTCGGCAACCGGCTCGGTTTCCGCTCGCTGTGCGGGCGCGACCGCGACCGCGGCGGCGGCGCCACTTGCCGGCGCTTGCCCCGCGAGCGTGCCGCATGCGCTGATGCCTTCCGCGGCGTCGTTGCCATCGGCCGCATCGCCGAGCACGGCCGCGAATGCGGCCAGTTGCGCCGCATCGGGCAACGGCGCCTTCAGTGCCGCGACCATCAGCGAGGCGAGGCGAGCGATCAGTTGCAGATCGTTCATGGCTTGCCCCTTCGCAAACTCGGCGATGAGGTTATCGGTATCGCTTCCCGCGAGCACGCCCGAAAGCGCGCCGATCGCGAAGTGCAGCCGCCAGCCCAGCTCCTCGCGCGGCAGATGCGGCAGTGCGCGCTGAAAGGCGTCGAAGAACCGTTCGGCGACGTCCGCATAATGGCCGTTCAGAAAATCGTGGATAAAGGCAGACGGGTCGGTATAGGCGCGACCCAGCAGACGCAGAAAAGCGCGTCCGCCCGCGCGCGGATCGCGCGAGAGCCTGAGCGCCGGGATGAACATCGCACCGAGCACGTGTTCGCAGGTGAGCTTCGAGCCGAGTTGCGCGTCGAAGCGCTCGAGCATTTTCAAGCGTTCCACGTTAAGCCGATCCAGGCGGCGCGAAAGCATCGCGTGAATCAGCGCTTCCTTACTGCCAAAGTGATAGTTGACCGCGGCGAGATTGACGTTGGCGCGCGACGTGATCTGCCGCAGCGACATCGCCTCATAACCGCATTCGATGA
>DASZGN010000366.1:0-3713 GCA_035938775.1 Trinickia sp. | reverse complement strand
GTTCGTGCAATCTGAAGAAATACGAGTACGAAGTGAACCGGCCCGGCAGCAGCGAGCGCAAGCGCTCGCGCTCAGCCCTGCGTCGGCGGCACGTAGCCCGCCGCGTGATCGGCGCCTTCGCCGAAGAAGAACTTCTCCGTTTGCTTCATCAAGTATTGGCGCGCGCGCGGATCGGCCATGTTCAGGCGGTTCTCGTTGATGAGCATCGTCTGATGCTTGAGCCATGCCTGCCAAGCTTCCTTCGAAATGTGCTCGTAGATGCGCTTGCCGAGTTCGCCGGGCAGCGGCGGAAAATCGAGGCCTTCGGCTTCCTTGCCGAGCTTTGCGCATTGAACCATGCGAGTCATCGTGAATTTCTCCTTAGTCGATGTGGGGTGGGGCAGCGCGATGCGTCGCTATTTCAAAGCTGTTTCATCAGCACAAGCGACTTGCGCTGCCAGTTATAGAGGCGGCGGCGGTCTTCGGGCAGGTCGTCGACGCTGACCTTCACAAAGCCGCGCTTCAAGAACCAGTGTTCGGTGCGCGTCGTCAGCACGAAGATGCGCGTCAAGCCGCGCGCCCGCGCGCGCTGCTCGATGCGCTTCAAGAGACGCTCGCCGTCGCCCGCGCCTTGCGCATCGGGGGCGACCGTCAGGCACGCCATTTCGCCGATGCGCTCCTGCGGATACGGGTAGAGCGCCGCGCAGCCGAACAGCACGCCGTCGTGCTCGATCACCGAGAAGTGATCGATGTCGCGCTCGATCTGATGGCGGCCGCGCCTGACGAGCGTGCCGTCCGACTCGAGCGGCTCGATCAGCGTGAGAATGCCGCCGACGTCATCGGGTGTCGCCTCGCGCAGGCTCTCGAGATTCTCATACGAGATCATCGTGCCGACGCCGTCGTGCAGGAACAACTCGAGCAGCAGGCTGCCGTCGAGCGCGTAGGGAATGATGTGCGCGCGCGCCACGCCGCCACGGCAGGCGCGTACCGCATGCTTCAGATAAAAGCCCGCGTCGCCTTTCACGTCGCCGCTCTCGTGCAGCTTGTACGCTTCGTCGAGCGACATCTCGCGCATCAGCTCGCCCTGCTCGTCCATGAGGCCTGGCGTTTCCGTGAGAAAGACGATCTTGTCGGCGCGCAGCGCAATGGCCGCGGCCGAAGTCACATCTTCCATCGACAGATTGAATGCTTCGCCCGTCGGCGAAAAGCCGAGCGGCGAAAGCAGCACGAGCTTGCGGCTTGCGAGCGAATGACGGATGGACTCGGCATCGACCTTGCGCACCACGCCCGTATGGGCGAAATCGACGCCGTCGAGAATGCCCACGGGCCGCGCGGTCACGAAGTTGCCCGACACGACGCTGATATGCGCGTGCGCCATCGGCGTGTTCGGCAGCCCCTGGCTGATCGCCGCTTCGATGTCGAGCCGCACTTCGCCAGCCGCTTCCTTGGCCGATTCGAGCGCGCGCGCATCGGTGATTCGCATGCCGTGCGAGAACTCCGACTGCACGCCGTGCAAGTTCATCTGCTCTTCGACTTGCGGGCGCGAGCCATGCACGAGCACGATCTGGATGCCCATTGCCTGCAAGAGCGCGATGTCGGAGACAAGCGCGTTGAGGAGGCCCTGATGGACGACCTCGCCGCCGAACCCGACGACGAACGTCTTGTTGCGAAAGGCGTGGATGTAGGGCGCGACCGAGCGCATCCAGTCGACGAATTGCGCGTGCTCGGAGACGGACTCCGTCGCCGCCGGACGGTTGGCGACGGGCTCCTGCGTGGGGGTGAGGTCGGTTTGAGAATTCATGCCGGGATTATAATGCGCCCCCATGTCGAACGTACCCAATAGTCCGGCCGCCCGCGACGGTCGAGCACCGCGCCAAGCGCGCCCGGGTCGCGCGCCAGGCCCGCGTCGCCCCACCGTCCAGCCCAATCCGATTCCGCCGATCGAGTTTCCCGCCGCGCTGCCGGTGTCGGGCCGGCGCGACGAAATCGCGCGCGCGATCGCCGGTAATCAGGTCGTGATCGTCTCGGGCGAAACCGGCTCCGGCAAGACCACGCAGCTGCCGAAGATTTGCCTTTCGCTCGGCCGCGGGCTGGGTGCGGGCGGCACCGGGCTCATCGGGCACACGCAGCCGCGGCGCATCGCGGCTTCGGCCACGGGGCGGCGCATCGCCGAGGAGCTCGGCACGCCGTTCGGCGAGGTGGTGGGCTTCAAGGTGCGCTTCACGGACAATCTCGCGCCGGGCGCTTCGGTCAAGCTGATGACCGACGGCATCCTGCTCGCCGAGACGCAGACCGATCCGCTGCTCACCGCCTACGACACCCTCATCATCGACGAAGCGCACGAGCGCAGCCTCAACATCGATTTCCTGCTCGGCTATCTGAAGGAAATCCTGCCGAAGCGGCCCGACCTGAAGCTGATCGTCACCTCGGCGACGATCGACGCCGAGCGCTTCGCGCGCCATTTCGGTACCGACGAGAAGCCCGCCCCCGTCATCGAAGTGAGCGGACGGCTTTATCCGGTCGAGATTCGCTATCGGCCCGTCGAGCAGACGAGCCCGGCCATTCGGGCAGCGCAAGGTTCGCAAGGTTCGCAAGGCACATCCGGCGCGTCCGGCACTACGCCTGTCCGTGAGCGTGCGAGAAGCGCGCGCGAGGACGAGCGCGATCTGATGGAAGCAATCGTCGAAGCCGTCGACGACCTTTGCCGCGAGGGCTCGGGCGATGTGCTCGTTTTCCTGCCCGGCGAGCGCGAAATTCGCGAAGCCGCCGAGGCGCTGCGCAAACACCATCCGCCTCACACGGAGATCCTGCCGCTTTTTGCCCGGCTGTCCGCCGAGGAGCAGGCGCGCGTGTTCAAGCCGTCGAATGCGCGGCGCATCGTGCTCGCGACGAACGTCGCGGAAACCTCGCTCACCGTGCCCGGCATCCGCTATGTCGTCGACACGGGCTTGGCGCGCGTGAAGCGCTATTCGTACCGCAACAAGGTCGAGCAGCTCCAGGTCGAGCCGATCTCGCAAGCGGCCGCGAATCAGCGCGCGGGGCGCTGCGGCCGCGTCGCCGACGGCATCTGCATCCGTCTTTTCGACCAGACCGACTTTGAGGCGCGCGCGCGCTTCACCGATCCCGAGATCCTGCGCTCGTCGCTTGCCTCGGTGATCCTGCGAATGAAGTCGCTCCATCTGACGGAAATCGAGACGTTTCCCTTCATCGAGCCGCCGCCGGGGCGCGCGATCGCCGACGGCTATCAACTGCTGGGCGAGCTCGCCGCCGTCGATGACGACAATGCGCTCACGCCGCTCGGTCGCGAGCTCGCGCGCTTGCCGCTCGATCCGCGCGTCGCGCGCATGATTCTCGCCGCGCGCGACCAGCATGCGCTCTCGGAGTTACTCGTCATCGCGAGCGCGCTGTCGGTGCAGGACCCGCGCGAGCGGCCGATCGAAGCGCAGGAGCAAGCCGATCAGGCACACCGGCGCTTTGCCGACGAGCGTTCCGAATTCCTGCAGTGGCTCAAGATCTGGAACTGGTTCGGCGAGGCGGTCGCGCACAAGAAGTCGAACCGGCAGCTCGCCGAGGCATGCCGTGAGCAATTCCTCTCGCACGTGCGGCTGCGCGAGTGGCGCGACGTTCATTCGCAACTTCTCACGGTCGTGCGCGAGCACGGCTGGCGCTTGAACGAAACGGAAGCGACGTTCGAGCAGATCCATCTCGCGCTCTTGACGGGTCTTGTCGGTAAC
>DASZGN010000365.1:0-3037 GCA_035938775.1 Trinickia sp. | reverse complement strand
CTGTTCCGCATGGGCTAGAATCGGACGCCCATGGGCAGCTGATTGCGTTCATGGGCAAAGCTAAATCAGAATTTTCTCAAGTGCGGATCGCAAAAAACGTGTCATATATCGGATCGTCGATACATTGCCGGGGTGCTTCGCAATGCCCGGGTTAATGCGTCGAACGTTTGCGTGATGACATTAATCGCATTAGCGGAATATATCTTCATATACTGAAGGCAATAGCGAGGATGAAAACGCATGACCTCCCGGCAAATCCTATTGTTGTCCCGGCCCAAGCATCGTATTCGCATTGCATTGTTGGACGATCATCCAATCGTCGCGCTCGGCGTCGCAACTTATTTGCGCGACCATGCCGACTTCCACCTCGCCGCAAACGTCGTGGCCGTCGATGAACTCTTTGCCGAGATCGATCGTCATGAGTGCGATGTCGCGATCGTCGATTTTTATCTGCCGGGCGATCGCCTCGACGGCGCCGCGTTCATCAAGCGCTTGCGTGTGCACGCGCCGTCGCTTGCCATCGTCGTCTTGTCGGCGGCCAAAGCGGGCGACACGGAATGCGTGTGCCACCGCGCCGGCGCGAATGCCTACCTCGAAAAGACCACACCCCTGCCGCTGATTGCCGAAACGATCCGGCACACCGTCGCGTCGCCGCGCAAGTTCTTCGTGGCGCGCGAGGGCAAGGTCGAGGCGCTCGTGCCGCACCCGCGCGAGGACATGCTTTCGGCGGCCGAAATCGAGATTCTCAGGCACATCGCCGAAGGCTTGTCGGTCACGCAAACCGCGGCGCGGCTGCGCCGCAGCAAAAAGACGATCAGCACGCACAAGCGCAGCGCGATGCGAAAACTGCAAGTCGCCGACGATCTCGGCCTCGCGCTCTTTCTCAAGGAAAAGTTCCGGTACTGAGCAGCCGAGAAGCGCGAAGATGCCCGTGAGCCTTCCTTCAATGACCCGCCCGGCGCGCTCCGCGCTCGGCGCGCTCGCGCGGTGCCTCGCCTCGCTCGCCTCGTTCGCGTGCTGTGCGGCCATCGCCGGTGCATCGCCCGGCGCGCTCGGCGCGCAATCGGTGCTGCGCGTCGGGGCTTACGAGAACGACTCGAGCGTGCTCGACTACGTCGATAACGCCGGCATGCGCCAAGGGCTCAATCCGAGCGTGCTGCGCGCCATTGCCGACCCGCGCGGCGTCCCGCTCTCGTACCGCGGGTTTGCCTCCGCCCCCGCGGGGCTCGCCGCACTCGAACGCGGCGAGATCGACGTGATGCCTGTCGCCTGCGACACCGACCTTGCCAGTCACGCCGGGTGGCTATCCGCGCCGTACGCCGTGCAACAGGCGGGCGTCGTGCTGTCGCGCGTGCGCACCGACCCCCGCGGGCTGGCGGATCTCGCCGGCCTGCGCATCGCGCTTGCAAGAGGCAGCCTCGGCGGCAGCGCCACCATGGCATGGCTGCCCGCCGCCCGCTTCGTCGAAACGAACGATGCGCAAGCCGCGCTCGACGCTGTCTCGAGCGGCCGTGCCGACGCTTTCGTGGGCATTCAGGACGCCAACGTGAGCATGCTGAGCGCGCTTGCGCTCGGTTCGCTCAAGTCCGTGCCGCTGCCGCTTTCCGTTTCGCTTTGCTTCGCAGCGCGCTCGGGCGACGCGGCCGTCACATCGCTGATCGAAAGCGGCCTCGCGCGCCTGTCTCCGGCGATGCGCAGCGAGATGTTGATGCAGCCGTCGCCGGTAGGCGCGCGTCGCGCAAGCGACGAGCCGTTCGCGTTGACGCCCGAAGAAAAGGCGTGGGTGCGTCGCCATCCCGTTGTGCGTGTCGGCGTGCAACGCGGGGGCCGTCCTTACGACTGTCTCGACGACCAGGGCATTTGGCGTGGGCTCGGTGCCACCTTGCTCAAGCAATTCGCGCAGATCGCGCACGTGCAGTTCAAGCCGGTGCTGGTCGACGACGCCCGATCGTTGTCCGACGCGTTGCGAGATGGATCCGTCGATCTCGTCTCATCGTATCCGTCCGGCGCCGCGGCGTGGTCCCCGGGTCTTGCGCTCACGCGAGCGTACGACAGCTTTCCGTGGGCCGTCGTGAAGCCCGCGCACGGCGACGTGCGCATCAACCGCATCGCGTCGACGCCTTGGCGCATGCAGCGCGTGTTGCCCGTGCAGCTTTTCGACGATGCGACGATCGTCGCGCGAACGAGCGCCGCCGACGCGCTGCGCGCGGTGCTCGCAGGCAACGCCGATGCCGCGCTCATCAACATGGTGGCCGCCGAGGAACTCGCTGGCCTTTATCCGCGCGGGCGTCTCACGATCGACCCGACGGTCGCCGGCATCGAGCGCACGGGCTTTGCCGTCGCCGAGCCGAACGCCGTGCTGGCGGCGATGCTCGATCGCTACCTGGCTTCGTACGACCGCCGCGAGCTCGCGCGGCTTGCAAGTGCTTCACGGCCTGTCTCGGTAGTGCTCGGCTACGAAAAGCGCTCGGTCATCGCAATGTCGCTGGCTGCCGCCGCCATCGTGCTGGCCGTGCTCGCGACGCTCGTTTGCGCGTATCGCCGCACGCGCGCGGCGGAGCGCGCAGCCGTTGCCGCGCGGGGCGAAGCTGTCGCCGCGCGCGAAGAGGCGGAAGCGGCGGACCGTGCGAAGTCGGCGTTCGTCGCGATGATGAGCCATGAAATACGCACGCCGATGAACGGCGTGGTCGGCGTGCTCGATCTGTTCGGGACGACGGCCGTGACGTCGCAGCAGCGGCGCTTTCTCGATGTCGCGGACCGCTCCGCGCGATCGATGCTGCGCGTGATCGACGATGCGCTCGACTATCCGATCAAGTCGAAGGTGACCTGGACACCGTACGCATGGATCGGCTATTCGTACACCTGGACGTCGTCGGGTTCGCCGACGCTCTCTGGCGTCGCCTTCCCCGGTGCGAGCATTGGCGGGGCGGTGCAGTTGACGCTTGGGGCGAGCGGGCAGGTCACCAAGAACTTGCAAGTGTACGGAGAGCTCGCGGGACAATCGCGCATCAACGGGTATGGTCACTCGGCGGTTACC
>DASZGN010000364.1:0-4718 GCA_035938775.1 Trinickia sp. | reverse complement strand
TTCGATCACGGCTTGCTCGATCGCCGCTACCAGCTCCCGCACCATCAGCTTTCGCCGGCGCAGATCGAGCAGCAGATAAGCGACGACCTGCCCGGGCCCGTGGTAAGTAATCTGCCCGCCGCGGTCGACCTTGACGAGCGGAATCGCCGAATCGGCGTCGATCAGGTGCGCCGGGTCGCCGGCCTGGCCAAGCGTGAAAACGGGGGGATGTTCGACGAGCCAGATCTCATCGCCGGTTTCGGCGGTACGGGACTCCGTGAACGCGCGCATCGCGGCGAAGCTGGCTTCGTATGCCTCGAGGCCACGCCAGACGATCGAAAGGCCCGAATAGCCGGGCCGCGGCACGTCCGCGCCGCCGGCTTCGGCACGCGCGGCGTCGGGCGCGTTTGCGGCCGACAGGCTGGACAACGGTGAATCAGACTGGAAAACCGGCGAAGCACACATGATCGCCGCAGTTTACCGGAATCGGGCGTGGCGCGCCGGAACGGCTTTGGCGGCTCGGCTCTCGGCCGATTGCGGCGATTGGGCCGATTGGGCCGATTGGGGGTGCTTGGGGCAGATTGGGTCGATGGGCTCGTTTGGGGTCGGTCCGGCAGCTCGAGATCGCGGACCTCGCCCTGAGTCCAGGCGTTTGCCGCCGCCAAGGGCGGCAATGGGGCGACCCTAGCCGCCCCTTTAGAGCGCTTACGCTTAAACCGTCCGCAAGCCGTTGCGCCACCGCATGGAAAGCCGCTCGGCCAAGCTGACGAACAAGTCGCGCAGCAATATCCGGTGCGGCATCGGCGCGAGAAACGCGATTCGCGCGGGCCGCGCGCCCTCGACGCTCAGCCACAGCCGCTCTCCGCGCCGCAGGTGCAAAGCGCGCCCCGGAGCCAGCCAGTAATCCTCGACATCGTTGCTGCGGGTGACCCAAACGGGTCCGTTTTGCACCGTAAGGCGCGTGCTATGAACGATTGTCATCGGAACCGTTTCGCCCGGCACGATTTCAAACGTTATGCTTGAGGAGATTTCGCGCATGATCTGTTTCTCCAAGGACGTGATCGATGGCTAGAATCGTAGCCACTGCAAGGGCCTCCGTAAAACGATCGATTCTCACGTGCTTGTGAGCCGAGTTCACAATGGATCTCCGACAACTCCCCGCGCTCTATACGCTGAAGGCATTCGAAGCCGCCGCCCGGCACGAGAGCTTTTCGCGCGCCGCCGACGAACTCTTCGTGACGCACGGCGCCGTCAGCCATCAGATTCGCGCACTCGAGGACGAGCTGGGCGTCTCGCTTTTTGCCCGCGAAGGCAAGCGTGTGCGGCTCACCGACGCGGGAAGCCGCTACGCCAAGGAAGTGCGCGCGGCGCTGATGACGCTTCTGGATGCAACCCGTGAAGTACGCGGGGGCCAGCGAGAGCGGCGGCTCGTCGTATCGTCGATGTTGTCGTTCTCGGCGCGCTGGATCACACCGCGCATCGGACGCTTCATCGAGCGCCATCCGCAGATCGATCTCGAGCTGGTTTCAACGAACGAGTTGACCGATTTCAGCCGCCAGGATGTCGACGTTGCCATTCGCTTCGGCGGCGGCAATTACCCGGATTTGCACGCCGAGCTGCTGCTCGAGGACGTATTCTTTCCGGTATGCGCGCCGAGCTACTGCGGCGGCAATCTTCCGCGCACACCGGCGGATCTGCCGCACATGCAGCTTTTGCGCTCCGACGACGAACTCTGGCGCACGTGGTTTCATACCGCCGGCCTGACGGATGTGGCGGAGCCGCGGCGCGGTGTGCTGTTCCAGGATTCGTCGAATCTGCTGCAAGCCGCGATCGACGGGCAAGGCATCGCCCTTGTGCGCCGCTCGATCGCGATGCACGAAATCGCCGCGGGGCGCCTGCACCGGCTCTTCGAGATCGATGCGCCGAGCCCTTGGACGTACTACTTCGTGTGCCCGCCAGCCGTGCTCGCAAGCCCGCGTGTGCAGGCGTTCCGCAGCTGGCTGTTCGAGGAGGTGGAGCGCTTTCGAGCGCTTTATCCGCAGGTTTGCGCTACATGGAAATGAGGTGGGCCGCAGTAGCGCTGCAGCCCTGCCCCGATGCCTTCTACAGGACCACGGACACCATCGGATGCCCGGTGAGCGCGCGATAGATCTCGTCGAGCTGCTCACGGCTCACCGCGCGCACCGTCACCGTGAGCCCGACATAGTTACCGCCGCTCGAGGGCCGCGTCTCGATGCGCGTCGCGTCGAAATTCGGATCGAACTGGCGCACGACCTTCGCGATCGTGTCGGCGAAGTCGGGATGCGACTTGCCCATGACCTTGATCGGAAAGTCGCACGGAAACTCCAACAGCGATTCGTTACCTTGAGTCATCGCGCTCTCCGTCACACCGTCACTTCTTCCTGAACATGAGCATCAGCGAGTCCCAGATGCGCCCGCCGATGCCCGTCTGCGGCACCGCTTGCAGCGCAACAAGCGGGAACTGCGCGAGCGTCTTGCCGTCGGCGGAGATCTGCACCGTGCCGATCTGCTGGCCGTTCGCGATCGGCGCGACGAGCGGCTCGGTGACCGTGACCTGCGGCTTGATCTTCTCGCCCATGCCGCGCGGAACGGTGATGTACTGATCGCTCTTCACGCCAAGCGGCACGCTGTTGGCCACGCCCTTGTAGAGTCGCGGCGTCTGGACCGGCTGGCCCGCCTTGTACAGGCGCACCGTGTCGTAGGCGCTGTAGCCATAGTTCAGCATCTTCATGCTGTCTTGCACGCGCTCGTGCTCCTTCTCCTCGCCCATCATCACGCTGACGAGACGCCGCGACGCATCGGGCATGCCCGGCAGCGGACGCTTCGCCGATGCGATCAGGCAGTAGCCGGCCGCTTGGGTGTGGCCCGTCTTCAGGCCATCGACGGTCGGATCGAGCCACAGCAGCCGGTTGCGGTTCGGCTGCTTGATGTTGTTGTAGGTGAACTCCTTCACCGAAAAGATGCTGTAGTACTCGGGGTAGTCGCGAATCAGATGCGCGGAGAGCGTGGCGAGGTCGGCCGCCGTCGTGTAGTGCTGATCGTCGGGCATGCCGTTCACGTCGGCGTAGTGCGTGCCCTTCATGCCGAGCCGGCGGGCCTCGGCGTTCATCATCTCGACGAAGTGCGACTCGCTGCCGCCCACGAGCTCCGCCAGCGCGATCGCCGCATCGTTGCCCGACTGCACGATCATCCCGTAGACGAGATCATGGACGGTCACGGGCTTTTCGGCTTCGATGAACATCCGCGATTCGTCATTGCGCACGCGGCGCACGGCCAGGCTCGGCGTCACCACCTGATCCATCGAGATCTTCTTCGTCTGCAGCGCTTCGAAGGTGAGGTAGGCCGTCATCAGCTTCGTCAGCGAGGCAGGCTCGACGCGCTCATCGGCATTGCCGGAAGCCAGCACCTGATTGCTCGTCGCATCGACCAGCACCCATGAGCGTGCGTTCACAGCCGGCGGCGGCACTTGCGCCGAAGCGGCAGGGGCGTAAAGCGCGCTTGCCGCCAGCGTCGCGGCTACGAGAACGCCAACGGGCGCCGCGCGTCTGATAGATAGAGGAATGAAGGACGAAGGAAGCGCCGTGATGCCGAAGGAGGAAGAACGCATAGGTCGATGAGTGCAGGCTGAGCATGCGCGCGAAGCGCGTTGGTTGAGCGCCGGCAGCGAGTGCGGGTTCGGGCCGAACGCCGCGCGCGCTTTCACGGACGAAGGGAGAAGCGCCTTCGCGAACGATGCGAGGCGGCTCGGCCCGGCGCCCATTGAAATTCCGGCAAGTTATTCCGCTTTGCCCGAGCGCGTCATGCGGCGACAGATTCCCTAACGGCCTGGCAGCTTCCATTAGGGTCGCATCACGAGCGGCTCTCGCAAAAAATCGGGCCCATTATACGCGGCGCATCAAGGCCAAAATGCGTTTTATGGGCACCTGTATGCGCGAATTGCACAAATGCGACGTTGCGCGCTCGCGCGTGATCGGCGTCACGTCCATGACACCGCAACGTTACGTGCGTGCGTGCATTCATTAGGCAATTACTTGATTGCTCCCCTCCCTGAAGGCCTTGAAGGACGGGGTTTCTTGGAGCAAATCTGATGAATGGTGGTTCAACGCCACGCATCGACGACGATGCGTTTCAGCACGTGCAGTTTGCGATGCAGAAAATGCTCGGCGCCCGGAATGACGACAACGGGCAGCTCTTGCGGGCGCGCCCATTCGAACACGGAGGCGATAGGTACGGTTTCGTCGATCTCGCCGTGGATCACGAGCGTGTTCGCCGGCACGGGCGCGACCTCCCAGCGGCTCGCAGCCGTGCCGACGAACACCATCCGCTCAATCGGCTCGCCGTGGGCCGCGAGCGTTTGCGCCACGTGCGATAGCACGACCGTGCCAAACGAAAACCCCGCGAGAACGAGCGGCAATTCGCGCTGCCCCGGCTGCGCGCGCATATGGGCAATCACCGCGCGCAGATCGTCGCGCTCGCCGATGCCGTTGTCGTGCTCGCCTTCGGTCTGCCCGACGCCGCGAAAATTCGCGCGGTACGTCGTGTAGCCGAGCTGCACGAGCGTGCGTGCGAGCGTCTGCGCGACCTTGTTGTCCATCGAGCCGCCGAAAAGCGGATGCGGATGCGCCACGAGCGCGATGCCGCGCGGGTGAGCGGTGCCGTCGGTGCCGTCGCCCGTCTCGCGCGCCGCGTCGGGCTCATCGAGCGCAACTTCGATTTTG
>DASZGN010000363.1:0-11873 GCA_035938775.1 Trinickia sp. | reverse complement strand
ACGCGCGTGAATGAACTGACCGCAAGCAATCGCTAGGCGATGTCCTACGACCGGCTCCAGTCATCCAGTCAATCGAGAAAATCGCAATGGACCTCGACGTAGGCGGCGAGATCGAGCGAGTGCTGGCGCACCAGCCGCTCGGCGAGCTCGGTGTCGCGCCGCTCCAGCGCTTCGATGATGCGCAGGTGATCGACGATCGAGCGTGCCGCGCGATCGCTTTGCGAGATCGTCATGCGGCGGATGGCCCGCACATGCACGAAGATGTTCTTGATCGTATCGAGGATGATCTGCGACTTCGACAGTTCGACAATCGCCTGATGAAACTTGATATTGGCGTCCGAATACTCGTCGATGTGCTCCGCCGGCGTGGCGTCGCGGAAGTCGTCGAACATGTGGCGTAGCCGCGCGATTTCCTCGTCCGTGGCGTGCAAGGTCGCAAGACGGGCAGCCATGCTTTCGAGCGCGGCCCACATTTGGATCATTTCGACGATTTCGCGCTTGCTCTTGCGCACGATATAGATGCCGCGACGTGGCACCGTGCGCAAAAAGCCTTCCTGCTCGAGCAACGTCATCGCTTCGCGAATCGGTGTGCGGCTTACACCGAGCGTTTCCGTGAGCATGCGTTCGTCCAGACGCACCGGCTCGCGCGTGGCATAGATGTCCGCGTCCGCAATGGCCTTGCGCAGCATCGCGTATGCTTGATCGCGCAGGCTGACGCTGCCGCCGATCGATTGCAGCGATAGCGTGACCGCGGGCACGGCCCCGCCCTTAGCTAGCAGTTCCGACGACATTCAGTACCTCGAATTGAGCATGCCGGCGGCGGCGTTGACCCGGCGTGGGCGGAAAGTCCGCTTCCCCGATGCCAGCGAAGCGGCCGTGTGCCGCCAGTTCCGCAACGGGCTCGGGAATCAATTGGGTCAACAGGAATGTCGCGGCCGAGCCAAGGCCGACGGCAGCACCGGCGTGCAACGCGAGGGGAATGATATCCATGACAATCTCCATGCGATGAGGCGTCAAAGACCTCATCATATGGTGCGTCGCGACATAAGTCAATATTTTGTATTCTGTATTTCAGAGACGCGCACCCCTCCGCCGGTGAGAAGCGTGACCGTCGTGGAATTTAGGTCGCCGCGACCGTTTCCGTCCCCGGCTTCGCGACATCGGTAGGTGGCGTGCCGGAGCATCCCGTGTCCTGAGCGTTCCGCTCGCGCAGCTTGATCAACGCCAGCACGGCATCGATCGTCGGGGTCGGCTGACCGACCAGACGGCCCATCTCCTGCACGACCGTCAGCAGCGGGTCGATCTCCATCGGGCGCCCGGCCTCCAGGTCTTGCAACATGGAGGTCTTATGCGCGCCCACCGCGCCGGCGCCGTTGATGCGCTTTTCGACATCGACGCGGAAATGCACGCCGAAGCGCTCCGCAATCGCCTGAGCCTCGAGCATCATCTTGCGCGACAACGCGCGCGTTCCAGGGTTGCCCGTTATGACATCGAGCGTCGCGTGCGTCAACGCGCTGATCGGATTGAAGCAGAGATTGCCCCAGAGCTTCAGCCATATCTCGTCGCGAATGTTGTCGCGGATCGGCGCGTCGAAGCCCGCCAGGACCATGACCTCGTGGAGCTTGACGAGACGCTCGGTGCGCTCGCCGCTCGGCTCGCCGATCGGAAACTTCTTGCCGTACACGTGCCGAATCACACCCGGCTCGACGATCTCGGCCGCCGGGTAGACGACGCACCCAATTGCGCGCTCGGGTCCCAGCCGATTCCATTGCGCGCCATCGGGATCGATGCTCTCGAGCGTAGTGTCGGCGAATGCGCCTCCATGCCGATAAAAGTACCAGTACGGAATGCCGTTGACGGCCGTCACGATCGCGGTATTCGGCCCGAGCAACGGCTGCATTGCGCTTACCACGGCGGGCACTGAATGGGCTTTGAGCGCCACGATGACGTAGTCCTGCACACCGATTTCCCGTGGGTCCGATGAGCAACGCACGCTCACGAGACGCTCGGTGCCATCCATCAGGAGCCGCACACCGTTTTTTTGCATCGCTGCAAGGTGCGTTCCGCGGGCAATGAAGCTGACGTCGGCGCCCGCCAAGGCGAGCTGCGCGCCGAGATATGCGCCGATCGCTCCGGCGCCGTAAATGCAGATATTCATCGGTTTTTTCCTTATCGAGGTCAAATGCGATCGAGTCGACGACGGCATGAGTTCGCGGGGAGTCCTCATTCGTCGCTGCGTTTGAGTCGCATCGCCGGGGCGAATAGCCGCCGCAGCAAGGCTCGCGAGCCGCGCACATGGGACCATGCGTCAGCGAGCGCGGAAGTGAACGCAATACGGCAAGTGCCGAGCGGTCGTGTTGACCAACATCGGCGACTGACTTCGATTAAGCCTAGCAGCGCCGTTCCATTACCAACAATCAAACCTCTTTTCGTCTTCCATTTATGTTTAGCTATAGAAGGGGCGCCCACTGAGCAAGGGGCCTGCGCATACCGCGTCGAGAATCGTCGGATCTCGTACGCGTCACCGGCAAGGTAGGCGGGCGTCAACGGCGCGGACGTTGCCTTGTTTTCGCCACCCGGTCGCAACCTCTTGTGAGGCAAGCCGACAATGTCGCGGCTGCAATCATTGCCTCACCCATGAACAAACGGGCAATGAGGCCGACCTTAAACGTCACCCTCTCACCCTCTCTACCATGACACAGTGCTCCCGAAGAAAAACCTCTGTGCGAATGCGCAAAGCCAACTTTCACCGAATTCGCCTGTGCGTGGCATCGACATTCGCCATGGCGGCCCTGGCGTGCGGGGGTTCCGCGGGCAAATCGGAGACCGCAACGCAACTCGCCCGCGTCGGGGCTAGCGGCACGCGCATAGGCGTGCAGGTCAAAGTCGAAGACTTCGATTCCGCAGACGCCGCCCTAATTCGCAGCACGGGCTTCACGTTCTTGCGCTTCGGCGTATGGACCGACCGTCTGTCTGACGCAGCGTACAAAAAGCGGGTGACCGATGCATTCGCACTTGCACGCGATGCCGAGCTGCCGGTGCTGATGACTGTGCGCTCGACGCACGCGACGGCTATGGCGCGAGCGGACGGTCTGCCCCGCGACGCTGCGCTCGTGCAGGCCGGGAATGAATTCGGCCAAGCCGTCGCAACGCTCGTGCGGGAGCACGCGAGCCAACTCATGGCCGTCGAGATCTGGAATGAACCCGACCAGCCGACGTTCTGGCCCCTCGGCGACGTCACTGCCACGTTCGGCCCATACATACAGGCTGCGTGCAACCAATGGCGGTTCGTAGCGACGGTGCCCGTGCTGGGCTTCGCTTTCTCACGCCCCCCGCTACCGGGGTCGTTGCAGGACACCTTGTTGCGGCAGGCCATGAACCAAGCGCCCGGCTGCATTCAGGCGATCTCCTACCATGCCTACGGCTTGTCACCGGAGGCGATCCGTGATGTGGGCTTGGACCTGCGCGCACGCTATGGGCTGGCCGCCGTCATCAGCGAGTGGGGCAGCCCTTCGATAACGACTTCCGGCGGCGAGGCGGGTCAAGCCGCGCATGTCTATCGATTTCTTGCAGCGCTGCCGGGCAGCGGTATGCCGTTCGCATCGATCTACGAATGGAAGGACACCATGACGGGCACAAGCCCCCGGGAGCGAAATTTTGGACTGGTCACCTCGAGTGGCGCAGCCAAACCTGCGGTGGGCGCGGCCCGCGATGCGCTGCGGCTGAGCGGACTGGTTGGCGGCGGCGCGGCGCAATAACGTTGACAAGCAACAGCAGACGCAACATTGAACGCTTGAAGGAGGCCCGCGGCGTCGCTGCTATCGCTCCTGCGCCCCGATGGACGTCCCTTGGTGGAAAGGCCGAGGTTTGCCGCGCATCGGGTCAAGTGCGCTCGGCGACGACTTCCGACGAGCGTGCCCGTACAGGTTGTTGACTGTTCGCTCGATCGATCAGCAAGACCATCGAAAAAAGCGCGACGCTGGAAAGGTGTCGCGCGTAGCTGCCGAGGTCTGGCTCGAACAGCATCGAGACTGAAACATGGCCGATCAACAGGCACGCCAGCATCGCATGCGGTGGGACGGCTACCCGAGGGCGCTTCTTGCAGATCGCGCCCACTGCTGGCCACACAGCCAACACCGCGAACAATTGCAGCACGAACTCTTTCACGCCCAGGGAAAAGAACAACGGAAAATTGAGCCTGCCGACCGCATAAAAATAATCGGCCACGAAGCCGAGGAATGTCGATGGATCAAACGGGTTATAAAAGCTCGTACGCACATGGTGCTGCGATTGATACACCAGATAGTCGACTGCTGCGTCACGGGGGCTCAGCAACGCCACGTAAACCGAACTCGGGAGCGAGAAGATCAGCAATGCCGCAGCGCCAGTCACAACGATTCGCCCGCTCCTAGGCAGGTTCAAATACAAGAAAGCGCCAAAGGCAACCGCGATCACCAGCGCGAAATAACTGCGTATAAACCCCGCATAAACGGCGTAGAGCACGAGCGCGAACAACGCCATGCGACCTGGGCCGCTGCCGCGCATTGTACGCACGAGCACGAGCGACATGAGCACGACCAGCGTATCCTTCGTCGGCACGAAGAGATTGAATAATACGCATGGCGCCGATAGCAGCATGGCCGCCGCCAGAAGACTGAGCCGTTTCGCGCGCCGCAACATGGCCCAGATGAAACAGACGCCGGTGCCTGCAACGGAAACGTCAAGCGCAGGCCCTAGCGATGTATAGATCTTGCCGATCGCGTCAAACGAGGTTCCCGCATAGGTCTGCGCTCCGCTCATCTGCGCCTGAATCTTCTCGGCATCGCGGAAGATGAATTCGGGCAGCAAGGCGCTGGCCTTCACGTAAATAACCACATAGACCAGCGCACACGCCGCCGCGATTGATCGGGTCACGCCATCGCTCAGCGCCGGGCCGACGATCGACGCTCTATGCCACATGCTGATCCGCCTTTCCGATCGACTCGCCACCTGACGGCGGGCACTCGCGCCGCAGCATCGCCGCAGGACGCCACGTGACCCACACGAGCCACACCGTGATCGCAGCGCTGGCAAACAAATGGGCAAGCGCCGCTCCGGTGACCCCAAATCGCGGAATGAGAAACCAGGCGAGCGGTACGCCGATTGCCGCGAAGAAAACCATGCCGGACGCGAGCGCCCTCCCCGCTCTTAGCGCCACTGCCGCGCCCCATAGGATGTCCCCTATCGCGCGCATCACAAATGACGTCAGCAGGATGCCGAGCGTCGCCGCATCGGACTTTTCATGCGCGAACCCGAAAATCGCGCTTTGCGCACTCATGACGACAAGCGACAACAGCGCGGTGGCGCAAAGCGTGCGCGCGATCGCGCGCCGCTTCAGGGCAACGAACCTCGTTGGCTCCAACGAAACGGCGCGAGCCAGCGCCGGGCCCGAAGTGACGGCGAACGTCGCAAACGATAGCGTCTGCACTGCATTGGCCACCGACCACGCGAAGACGTAACGACCGAGCTCGTCATGCGTCAAAAACGGGGCAGCAATGAAGCGCTCCGCGTACTGCATGCACGACAGCACGGCGGCGGCGAGGTAAAACGCGCAGCCCTCTTTCCACATGCCCCATAGCGTGCCGCGTTCGCTGCGTTCATCGACTTCGTTCGATGCGTGCCGCTGCCGTTCCTTCGCAATCAGCCACCACGCCCAGACGATGACGGCGATGTTCGCCGCGACCCATATCAGCAACACGGTGCCGACGCCGTGAATCACGCCCATCAGCAAGCCGGCGATTGCGAGCATGGGCCAGAGCCCGGTACGCGCGAAGAGCATCCACGTCCCCGCATTCGCTCGATGCAGCGAGAACACATATGAATTGACTTCGAATGCGTGGTGTTCGGCGATCGCGACGACAATCATCGCAAACAAAGTCACCGTCGACGAAGCGCCGAGCAGCGCGAGCCCTCCTTCGCGCCACGCCACCACCGCCGCGGCGCAAACGGCCAAATAGAAGCCGACATAGACCAGGCTCAGCGACCGCGCGTCGCGTATGGACGCGCTCGGAGATGTGGCCGCGAGACGGCGATTCAGTTCCGCGCTGAAGCCAAGCCCGAATAGTTTGGAGGCCACCACTGACAACGCGACGGCAAGTCCGTAATCGGCTAGCGAGGAAAAACCCAGCGTGCGCGTGATAACGACGGTAAGCGCGAGCTTCGCGGCGAGCGACCCGGCGCGCAGCGCCAACCGCATCAACATGACCGCTCCCGCTCCCACTCCCGATGCATTGGCAGGCCCGCCGCCTCACGCAGTGCATCGATAATCCGCCTGCGGTGAAGCCGCAATGCGCGAGCCTGGCATGACGCGGCGTCCCAAAAGCGCGGGACGGCGAGCGGGGCGAAGATGTGCTCGAGCACGGCGCCCGCATCGAAGTCGGCGGCGTTGGCGACCCACTCGGGCACGCCCAAGTCGTTGTATGCACCGAACCCCTTGCGCTCGTAGCTCAGATGGTATGCGGGCACCCCCGCCAGAATGGCCTCGAGCGCACCATGCAGCCGAACTGATATGACGACATCGGGATGATCTTCGGCCAGCAGGCGCCGCAGCGTAGGCACCGGGTGCATGACACCGAGGCGCCGGTAATATGCGCTATCGTCATTGCCACGTCCGGCGCTCTGCACCGCGAGGCTCACCCGGCAGCGCTTCTCGAGCAATGCAAGGAGTGCGCGCGTCGCACGCCGATACCGCTCGCATTGATCGGGAGCCCAACTGGGCGCCTCGCGCAGCACCACGCCGACGTGCGAGATCCCACGCGCTTTCTCCACAGCATCGATGTCGTGCAGGCCCAGCTGTGTGCCTAGTTCGAGCAGAGCCAAGTCGGGGGCTCTTCGCACGTTGGCGTTGCCCGCCAGAAATGCGGCCGAGCGGTCGTCGCGCACGTACACGGATGTCATGTCCTTCAGGAGCCCGCGCAGGTGCGCGCCCAATGCGCGCGAGGCGGCTCCGATCCCTGCGCTCGCAGGGCCGATGCTTTGCGGCAGATATATCGCTGGCTTGCCGGACGCACGCGCGGCGCGCATCTGCAGCATGTGACCCGCCTCGAGTTTCAGTGCTTCGATCGGGTTGCGTGCACGCAGATACCCGCCGCCTACCCCGACGATGAGATCCACCGCGTCCAGTAACCGTTCGAGACGCTGCGCACCGCGCGCGCGTGCCGGACGCAATGCGCCGAGCGCTGCCGCTACACGCGCGGCCCCTTGTTCCGAAATGACCGGCGCGCCGAGCACCGCGTCGTAGCTGTCGAACGAAGCGGGATCGGCCGCGACAATCGTGATGTCGACTTGCTCGCCCAGCGCCTCGCGCAGCATCTTCACCGACAGGTCGACGAGCAACCCGTCACCGGAATTGCGGCGGCTATACGCGTGCAGCAGCGCCACGTGCTTGTTTGCGTTCACCGCGTAACTCCTTCGACGACGTCGTAATAGACATCGAGCGTGCGCTGCACCATCCTCGCTGCGGAGAATCGTCGAATGGCGCGCGAGCAGTTCTCGCTCAAGCGCCCGCGCAGGGCGTCGTCCTGGAACAGCGCACTTATTGCCTCGGCGAGCGGCAAGGCATCGTCCGCGTTCTCGACGACGACGCCTATCCGTTCAGCTGCGACAAGCTCGTCCGAGCCCGCGACGCGCGTCGTGACGACTGGCAGGCGCGCGCTCATCGCTTCGAGATAGACATAGGGAAAGCCTTCGTAGCGGCTCGGGAGCACGAACAAATCGAATGCTGCGAAGTACCGTCGCGCGTCAGGCTGCTTTCCCACCAGGCGAACGTTGCGGGGCAAATCGCGCGCGGCCACGCCCGACGCCGCCTCGATATCGCCTATGCCGATCAGCGCGATCTCGATGCGTGTGCCGAAGCGGACTTCAAGCAGCTTCGCTGCAGCAACCAACCGATCGACACCCTTCTGAAACGAGAACCGTCCGACGAACCCCACCGTGAATCCTTCGTACGCGAGTCCTAACGCTTGGCGCGCGTGCGCGCGCGGCAATAGGGGAAAAGCGGGCACACCGTTGTGGACGATCGTGGTCAGGTGGTCCGGCAGCGATAGCTCGTTGCGGGCATGAGCAGCCTCGTCGTTCGACACGGCTATCAAGCGGTGGGTGCGCAACCGGCCGAACCATTGTTCGATGGTGCGATAAAAGCGCCGCGCGCCACGCGCCAGATAGGGGTTGAGCGTATAGAACGCGTGCGGCGTGTAGACCTGGCGCCAACGCCCGAGGCAGGCACGCGCCAGCACCCCGGCTTTCGAACTGTGACTGTGCACGATGTCCGGGTCGATGCGCACGAGTTCGCGGAACACGTGAAAGAACGCGAGCGCGTCGCGCCACGATACCGCGCGAAGCATCGGTATGCGGGCGACCGATGCGCAGCGTCGCACGATGTCCTCGGTCAGGATCTCCGCGTCGAAGCGGCTACCTTCGGGGGCAATCAGATGGACCTCGACATCCCGGGTGGCGAGCCCCTCGATCAAGTCAGCCAGGTGGACTGCGACACCGCCGCCCGCCGCTTCGACGACGAGCGCCACGCGCAGCGGCCGCGGCGCAGCCCCGGAAGGAAGCTTTGATATGCCTGCCGCTTTTGCGCAAGCGCTGCTGCGAGCGCCACGTGCGTGGCCTGCGCGCTCATCGCCGTTGCGCGTGTGCGCGACATCTTGCTCAGCGACGCGGTTTGCAAGGTGCCTCATCGACGCCCCCTTCGCGCCAACAGCCGCGTTGCGCGCCGCACCAGCCCGCGCCGCCGTTCGTCGCTGCGGTACTCGTAATGCACGTAACGGTAGGTGCCGTACTTGCCGCCGTAGCGCCCAAGACGCGGTGAGAGTCCGTTGAGCACCACGCCGAGCGGCTTCACTCCCCCGTAGGCGAGGCGCTTGAGCGACTCGCGCAAGTCCCCGATGCGAGTCTGCCCCGCTCGCGCGACCATCAGCACCAGCGCCCCATGGCGGCCGATCACCGTTGCGTCGGCCGCGGCGAGCAAGGGTGGCGCATCGATAAGCACGTAGTCGTAGCGCGACTTCAACGCGTCGAGCAACGAAGCGAGCCGTTCACCGAGCAACAATTCGCCGGCGTTGAGCGGCAACGACCCGGTGGCGATGAAATCGACGTTCGTTACCACGGCGTGGCAAATCGCCTCGTCGCAAGTCAGCCGGCCCTCCAGAATTTCTGACAAACCGGGCGCGCGCCCCACGTTGAAATACTGATGCAGATAGCCGCGCCGCATGTCCGCGTCGACGACGAGCACGCGGTGCTCGCCGCTCAGCACCGCGGCAAGGTTTGCAACGAGGAACGATTTGCCTGCGCTCGGCTCCGCGCCGGTCACGAGCAAGACGTTGTCGCTGCCACGCAAGCAGGAGAAGCGCAATGCCGTGCGCAGGCTGCGCAAACTTTCCGTCGTCGGGTCGTCCGGGGATTGGAGCACGAGCAGGTGCGAGCCGCTCACCTTTTGCTCGATCGAGCGATAGATCGAGCGCTGCGAAGCCGAGGCAGGCACGGTCGCATAAACATTCAGACCGAGCGCACGCTCGATTTCGTCGGGCACGGTGATGCCACCAAAGAGCCGATCCCTTGCAAACGCGAATGCAATGCCGAGCACGAGACCCGCCAGGGCCGCGCCACCAATCACAAGCGGGCGGTTCGGCTCGAGCGGATCCTCGGGGACGATCGGCATATCCACCACCCGCACGCTACCCACCTTTCCTGCCTTGACGAGTTGCAACTGCTGGGAGTTGTTGAGCAGCGCCGTGTAAAGCTCCGTATCGACCTGAACATCGAGCAGCAGCCGCGCGGCATTTTGCTGCAGCGTCGGCAAGCGCTTCACCTGATCGTCGAAGCCTGTCTTCTGCTGCCGAAGGGCCGCAATCTGACGGTCGATTGCAATGAGGCTCGGATGTTGCGCGCCGTAACGCGTCGCAAGTTCATCGCGCTTTTGCTGCAGCAGCAATTGCTGCGTCTGCGCCTGAGCGATCTGCTGCAGCGCAAGCTGCGCCTCTTGCGGCAAGTCGACCGAGCCGCTGGCGTTGCGCATGGCCGTATACCGCGCCTCCGCGCGGGCAAGCTGCTGCTTGAGCACCGGCAGTTGGCCGTCGAGAAACGCCAGCGACTGTGCGGCGTCTGCAGACTTGCGATCGATGTTCTGGTGCACGTACTGATCGCCGATCTCATGCAAGAGGCGGCTTGTACGTTGTGCGTCATCACCTGTCAGTGCCGCGACGATGACGCCCGACTGCTTGACCCGCTCTTGCACGTCAAGGCGTTTGCGCACATTCAGGATGGTTTCGATGCGCGAGTTGCGCACGATGTTAAAACGCGTGCCCGGCAACGCATTGAAGCCGGTCACGTTCAGCACCAGCGGACCGTGGGAGGAAGGGATCGTCGCCTCCATGCCCACTTGGCCGTGCACCGGCGCATCGAGATCCGACCCGGCCAGCTGCCACGCGCCGTTCGGTTTCATCGTGAGTACAAAGCGGGCGCCCTCCAGCGCTTGCGGCACATCGAAGCGCTCGATCGAGACACTTTCCTGCCCCCAAGCGTAGCCGCCGATGCCCAAAATGCCCGGGCGCGTCAGACCGCGATTCCAGCGCGACACGAACTCGCCGATCAGTGGAAAGCGCTCGGGCCGCGCATCGATATAACTCTTGAGCCGGTCCACTGCTCTTGTCACGACGAGCCGCGACGCGATGATCTGCGCCTCCGCGGCCGCGGACGACTTGACGTCGAACAGCGCGGACACGTCACCGATCACGCTCTTCGCGGCGGACGTGTTGGCGCTATCCTCGACCTGCACCAACATGTCGGCTCGGTATTTCGGCTGAGACAGGAATGCGTACGCCGCGCCTATCAGCGCGCACGCGAGCGTGATGGCAATGATCGACCAGCGGTGTGTAAGCAGCACGTCGAGCACGCCGATCAAATCGAGCTCGTCACGGGCTTCGGGGGGGCTATCCCCTGCGACGGATGACATGTTTATGTATGAGCGAGTCAGGCGCCAAAAGTGGCGCAAGGAAAAACGCGCGGCCGAACGCCGGCGGGTTATGAATTGGCACGGCCATTCAGCAAGCCAATGCGCTCGCCCCAGGCGGCCACGCAGCGCTCGAGCGTTTCGAAACAGCGCACGAAACCGTCGCTCGGGCCGCCGTACGGGTCTTCGATATCGAATGGCACACGCTCGAGGGCGGATATGCAGAAGACGCGTCCGTGTGCAAACTTGTAACGAGCCTCTATGCCGCGACGATGCACGTTCTCCATCACGAGGATGAGATCGGCCTGCGTACACTGCAGCGCGGTCAAATCGCGAGCGCGATGGGCCGACAGGTCAAGCGCGCGCTCGCGAGCCACACTGCAGGCTTGAGAATCGGCAGCCGCTCCGACCATCGCCCGCATCCCGGCCGAACTCACCGCGATACCGGGAAGCCGCCGTCGCAGTAGCGCTTCGGCCATCGGACTGCGGCACACGTTGGCATGGCATACCACCAGCACAGACGAGATCATCACAAGCCCCCCGATGCGGCCCGTTGCAAGTTGTACGCGGCAGCCGTGCCGCCGATCAGCTGTGACATCACGCGGTTCCAGCGCACGACGCCGGGCGCGTCGACATAGACGATGTCGTCGGGCAGCAGGTCGAACTTCTGCGCGAGCGCCATCGCTTGTGGAGACTTCGCGTCGAGGTGAAAGACCTGTGTGCCGCGAGGGAGCGCATCGGTGCATGATTCAAGGCCCCCTTCGGCGTTTGATTTCTGATGAGGGGGAGGCCGAACGAGATAGATTTGCGATGCGTCGGCTGTCGCCTGGCTAAGCTGCGCCGCGCCGAGCGCCTGGGAGAGCGTGAGCCGCCCATTCGAGCG
>DASZGN010000362.1:0-1994 GCA_035938775.1 Trinickia sp. | reverse complement strand
CACATTGCAGTGTGCGCCGCGTCACAGCTTGCTCGGTAGCAGCGTGCTAACCCTGACACGCGAATTAAATCCGACGGCTTTGGCGAGTGCGGGCTTTCCGATGTCAGCGATGTCTCAGCAGCAATCACCGGCCCAAACGTGGAAGCGGCGCCAGCGCCGGCAGCGTATCATGGTCGCTGTCATCGTTGCCGTGCTGCTCGCTGCGCTGGCTTATAGCTGGCTCCACGTGTTTGGTATCTTCTGAAAGTTGCGCGTCCCATTGGCCGTCGCACGCCCGCGGGCGCCGCGCGCTCGCTCTTGTGAGCCCTCCGCGCTTCACGAACCCACCGAGCATCATCGATCCCTAACGTGGCCGTTCCGCCGTCAGGAGCGACTCCCGCCGCTCGCGAGGCCTCGGTAGATTTGAGTCCGGCTCGGCGTTCTCAGTCATTCATGGCCTGTGCCATGGGGCACAGCCCGTGCCCTGAAAAGTGGAATAAGTCTTTCGTTAGTGTGAGGGGTTTCTCTCATGTGGAGGGAAGTCATGGACGCAACCGACGCTTTTGAGCTTCGCAAGCATCGCGTGACGCTTTGCGCGATCGCGGTTGCGGGCGGCGCAATCGCTCTTGCATTCGCATGTCCAACCGCGGCATCGATGGACGCCACCGCAATAGAGGCAGAGATCGCGAACACACAGAGCGCGCAGGTCGAGGACGACACGGGCGACACTGCGCCGGCGGCGATAGAGATTGCGCCTTCTCCCGTCATCGAGCCCGATCCGCGCTTCTTTGCCGGCGCAGGCCGCGGAAGTAACGGCTACTATCCGAAGCGACCGGCCCGGTGACGAGGTCGGATTAGCCCGCCAGGCAGACCTAAACCCAGTCGCCACCCGCCTCGCCCCAGAGCTGCTCGGTGGCCAGGTCAGCGCCTTCCCGCATGGCCTGGAACTTCGCCCATACCACGGTGGGGTGCACTTCGGTCGTGTACATGGCCTGCGAGGAGAAGCCGCAATCGGCGCCGGCGATGACATTTTCGCGCCCGACCAGCCGGGCGAAGCGGATGATGCGCTCGGCAATGAGCTCGGGATGCTCGACGATATTGCTGGCATGCGTGATCACGCCCGGCACCAGCACCTTTCCTTCCGGCACCTTCACACGCTCGAACAGATGATATTCGTGCTCATGACGTGGATTGGCCGCCTCGAAGCTGTAGGAGCCGGCATTGACCTGCAGCACATAATCGATGATGTCGGCGAGTGAGGCTTCGTAGATGCGCGGCCCTTCATTGATCCCGTAGCAGGTGTGGAAGCGCACATATTCGGGCGGAATGCCCTTCAGCGCGCTGTTGATCGCCTCGACATAGATCTGCGCGCGGCGCTTTTTCTGCGCATCGTCGAGGCCGACTTCGTAGAAGATGTCGGGCAGGAAAGGATCGTCGATCTGCACCAGAATGCCGGCATCGACGATCGCCCGGTATTCTTTGCTCAGCTCGGCGGCGAGCGCATGAAAATAGTCTTCGTCGGTCTTGTAGTATTCGTTGATGCCCACGCCTGACGGCGCGGTCGCCGGCAGGAAGACATGCTCGTTGGCGACGCCGGCGGCCGCAGCCGCGGCTTTCACGTTCGCGATGTCGGCCTGAACGAGTTTTTCGCCGCGATATTTGACCGGCCCGACGCAGACGACCGGCGCGAGCGCGACGATCGCGCCGCCCATCATCGCCTGCTTGAAATATTGCTGATAGTATTCCGGAAAAGCGGCGACCTCCTGCTCGAACAGTTTCAGCTTCAGCTCCGGGCGCGATTCGAAGCCGTCGAGACGCTCGCGCACATAGGTGAAAAACCCGGGCTTGGAGAATTCCCCGTCGGTGACGATGTCGATGCCGCTCTGCACCTGTTCGCGCACGACATCGGCGACGGCGTTGTGCAGCGCGTCCTGATAAGCCTTTTCGTCGTACGCTTGTCCGGAATATTTCGCCTTCATCGCGTCAAGCAGCCGGTGCGGCCGCGGCAGGCTGCC
>DASZGN010000361.1:0-4270 GCA_035938775.1 Trinickia sp. | reverse complement strand
CGTCGACACGAACGTGCCGTTGCTCGACAAGCTCGTCAAAGGCCCCGACATGTTCGACGCGTCGACCTCTCCGACGATTCGCTTCGTCAGCAAGCGCTTTACGCGTACGGGCCAGGCGAGCGGCAAATTGGACGGCGACCTGACAATTCGCACCGTAACGCGCCCCGTCACGTTGGACGTCACTTTCAACGGCTACGGCCGCAATCCGCTAACGAAGGCGGACACGCTCGGGTTTTCTGCGCAAGGCCGGTTCAGCCGAGCGCAGTTCGGCCTGGCAACGTGGTACCCGGCGGTGGGCGACGAAGTGCACGTGCGCATCGAAGCGGAATTCGAGCGGCCCGCACCGGGCGATGCAGGCAATCCAGGCAATACGAGCGAAGCCCAATAGCGGCGCGCGCCGATTTCACGTCGGCAAAACCGGGCGCGCGCGCAGGATCAAACAGTCCAATCGAGAACAACCTTGCCGCTTTCGCCCGAGAGCATGGTGGCGAATGCTTTTTCGTAATCGTCGACGGCAAAGCGGTGCGTGAGGATGGGCGAGAGGTCGAGCCCGCTTTGCAGCATGGCGACCATCTTGTACCAGGTCTCGAACATCTCGCGTCCGTAGATGCCCTTGATCTCGAGTCCCTTGAAGATGACCTGATTCCAATCGATGGCCGTTTGCGCGGGCGGAATGCCGAGCAGCGCGACCTTGCCGCCGTGGTTCATCGCCTCGAGCATGCCCGTGAATGCGCTGGGCACACCGGACATCTCGAGGCCGACATCGAAACCTTCCATCATGTGCAGATCGCTCATCACATCGCGCAGCGATTCACGCGTGATGTTGACGGCGCGCGTGGCGCCCATCTTGCGGGCAAGCTCGAGCCGGTAGTCGTTGACATCGGTGATCACGACATTGCGTGCGCCCACGTGCTTCGCGATCGCCACCGCCATGATGCCGATCGGCCCCGCGCCTGTAATCAGCACGTCCTCGCCGACGAGATTGAACGACAGCGCCGTGTGGGTCGCGTTGCCGAACGGATCGAAGATCGCGGCGAGATCGTCGGAGATGTCATCGGGAATCTTGAAGGCGTTGAATGCGGGAATGACGAGATACTCAGCAAACGCACCCTCGCGATTGACGCCGACTCCAACGGTGTTACGACAGAGATGCCGCCGCCCCGCGCGACAATTGCGGCAAAAGCCGCAGGTGATGTGGCCTTCGCCGGAGACCCGGTCGCCAATAGAGAAGCCGCGCACCTCCTGCCCCATCTCGACGATTTCGCCGACATACTCGTGGCCGACGTGCATCGGCACCGGAATGGTCTTCTGTGCCCAGTCGTCCCACTTCCAGATGTGAATATCGGTGCCGCAGATCGCCGTGCGCTTGATGCGGATCATGACGTCGTTGTGGCCGACTTCCGGCTTCTTGACCTGGGTGAGCGTCAACCCGGGTGCGCGTTCGAGCTTTGCGAGTGCTTTCATTTTGTTAGGATTCCTCAAACTCAGTCTCAGATAATGCCGAGCGAACGACCGACGCGGGTGAACGCATCGACGGCACGGTCAACCTGCTCCGGCGTGTGCGCAGCGCTCATTTGCGTGCGGATGCGCGCGCGCCCCTTGGGCACGACGGGGTACGAAAATCCGATCACGTACACGCCCTCGGCAAGCAGCGCATCGGCCATGCGCGAAGCCAGGACCGCGTCGCCGAGCATCACCGGGATGATCGGATGCACACCCGGTACGAGCGTGAAACCGGCCGCGCTCATCGCCTCCCGAAAACGCTCACCATTGGCGCGCACACGCTGGCGCAGGCGCGCGCCTTCGTCGCTCGCGAGCAGCTCGAGCACCTTCAACGATGCCTCGGCGATGCTCGGCGCGAGCGTATTGGAGAAGAGATACGGGCGCGAACGCTGCCGCAGCAGCTCGACGATTTCCTTGCGCGCGGCGACGTACCCGCCCGATGCGCCGCCGAGTGCCTTTCCGAGCGTGCCGGTGATGATGTCGACTCGGCCCTCGACGCCGCAGTACTCCGGCGTGCCGCGGCCGTGCTCGCCGATGAAGCCCACGGCGTGCGAATCGTCGACCATCACGAGCGCGCCGTAACGGTCGGCGAGATCGCAAATGCCGGCGAGGTTGGCGATGATGCCGTCCATCGAGAAGACGCCGTCTGTCGCGATCAGCTTGAAGCGCGCACCCGCCGCGTCCGCTTCGCGCAGCTTCGCTTCGAGATCGGCGAGATCGTTGTTCTTATAGCGATAGCGCTTGGCCTTCGAAAGGCGCACGCCGTCGATGATGCTCGCGTGGTTCAATTCGTCGCTGATGATGGCGTCGGCTTCGTCGGTCAGCGTCTCGAAAAGACCACCGTTCGCGTCGAAGCAGCTCGAGTAGAGAATGCAATCGTCGGTGCGAAGGAAATCGGAGAGCGCGCGTTCGAGCGTTTTGTGGACAGTCTGCGTGCCGCAGATGAAACGCACCGACGCCATGCCGAAGCCATCCTTGTCCAGCCCTTCTTTCGCCGCGGCAACGAGCCGGGCGTCGTTCGCGAGCCCGAGGTAGTTGTTCGCGCAGAAATTGAGCACGTCTTCGCCGCTCGCAAGATGAATGCCGGCGGATTGAGGGCTCGCGATTTCGCGCTCGGTCTTGTAAAAACCGTCGGCGCGAATCTGATCGAGCGTGCCGCGCAGGTGGGCGAGATAGTTCTCACGCATCGGTGGACTCCCTTTGTAAGTTCGGTCCGCTGCCGCCGGATCATGGCGGAGTCGAGCGGCGTGTTGCTGTTATAGTCGCTTGTCGGGTATACCGGACACATCCATTCTTTCGAACTAAAGTTCGATATAGCGAACAACTCTAAGCGATCGGAAACCAAATGGCAAGCTCCGCAAACCGGCGTACCGCGCCGGGTCCCGCGCCGGCGTCGACCACCGCTGCCGCTGCCGGCACGCCGCCGCGCGTTGGCGAACAGATTCAACGGCTGCGCAATGAGCGCAGGATGACGCTCGACGATTTGTCGCGCGCGGCCGGCGTGTCGAAGTCGATGCTTTCCGAGATCGAGCGCGACAAGGCCAATCCCACCATCGCGGTGGCGTGGCGCCTGACAAACGCGCTCGGTGTGAGTCTTGATCAATTGTTCGCCCCGCAACGCGCGCCTGAAACGATCAGCGTCGTGGGACCCCACGATATCCCGACGCTCGCGGGGCACGACGCGAAGTACCAGTTGCGCGTCTGGGGGCCAATCGAGCTCGCAGGCAAGTTCGAATGGTACGAACTGACGTTGCCAGCGGGCGGAGCGCTCGTCTCCAACGCCCATGAACCGGGCACGCGCGAGCATTTGACCGTGCTGCACGGTGCCCTCGAAGTCGAGGCGGACGGTACGGCAAAACGGCTCAAGGCGGCCGACACGGCGCGCTACATTGCCGACGTGCCGCACGCCATCCGCAATATCGGCAGAAGCGAGGCGAAGGCGTTGCTCGTCGTCATTCACGGGTAGCGGCGCGCTGGCGCACCAGGTGGCTGGCATGATCGAGATACTGTATATTTACACAGTACTATCTCGATAATCAGAGCCGGTCATGAAGGAACAAGATCTTGTCGCGCTGCGCTATCAGGCCGCGGCGCGCGACCTCGAGCAGATTGTCCGCCATATTGCGGCGCGCTATATCGTGCAGGGCGTTCCACTGACGTGGCGATTGCTTCATGCGATCGAAGCGGAAGCGCTTGCCGATCTCGGTTTCGCGAGCCGGCACGATGCGTTCGTGCTCGATCTCTTCAGGCGCCCAAGCGAAATGAGCTATCCCGAAACCGACGATCCGGCAAACTTCGGGCGATCCAACGCATTGCCCACGGCGTTCGCGTTCGCGGTTTTCGCTTATGAAGAGGCGGAGCGCGAGAAACCCGCGCGCCGCAAAGGAAACGGCGCTGATCGAGTGGCAACGCTACGCGGTTGACCCGCGGGTTGGGGTTAGGGTTCGCGGGGCTGCCGTTGCACTTCACATCGTCCCGAAAACCCTCACCTTTAAGGTCCCGAATTCCCTCACCTTGCTGGCGATGGATGCCGGCTTTCCCGCAAATCAAGCACTTACATCGGGCGACACGGCGCCCTGGTCGTTCATGAAGCGGCTCACCGCTTCCAGACGGGAACGCCTGATGCCCGACGAGTGATCGCACTCGGGACACAACAACTCATAGTCCTCGCCGGCGTGGGCCAGCTCGGGTTCGCCGTCGGTGCACTTTGGACAATGCACGGGCAGGGAGACATACGCGTCGAGGGACGTGCCGACGGTTGCCAAAT
>DASZGN010000360.1:0-2563 GCA_035938775.1 Trinickia sp. | reverse complement strand
AGAGCGGCGGGTCGCCGAGCGGCGACAGCGAGCCGCCCGCGTTCGCGACGAGGAAGATGAAGAACACGACGACGTGCACGACATGCTTGCGGTTGTCGTTCGCGCGCAAGAGCGGCCGGATGAGGAGCATGGCCGCGCCCGTCGTGCCCATGATGCTCGCGAGCAGCGTGCCGAGCGCAAGCATGGCGGTGTTCGTGTTGGGCGAGCCGTGCAGGTTGCCGCGCACGCAAATGCCGCCTGCGATCGTATAAAGCGCGGTGAGCAGCACGATGAACGGCACGTACTCCGCAACCAGCGCGTGCACGAGCGTGCCCGCCGCCGCCGTGACGCCGAACACGGCGGCGAACGGCACGATGAAGGCCAAGGCCCACGCGGCCGTGATTTTGCCGAAATGGTGATGCCAGAAGATGGGCGCCACGAGCGGCAACACCGCGATCGACGCCAGAACGCCCGCGAACGGCACGGCCCACAGCACCGGGAGTGTCGCACCGTCGGGCATCGCGGCGGACGCGGCCGATGCGGCCGCCGGCCACATCACGAGCGCGAGCGCGGCCGCTACCGCCATGCACGCCGATGCGGCATGTCGTTTCATCATTGCTTACCTCTAGAAGTACCGAGTGGAATGTGGCGTCGGCGCCGGCGGCCGCGAACGCGGTCGAGGCCGCCGGAGACTTCAGGCGCCGAGCACGACGATCACGTGCACGCGATACGGGCCGTGTGCGCCGAGAACGATGGTCTGTTCGATGTCGCCGGTGCGCGACGGCCCCGACACGAAATTGACCGCGCGCGGCAGCTCACCGCGTTCCGCGCGCATGAGCGCATACGCCTCCTCGTGCCCGGCGACAATGCGCGAAGCCGGCACGATCGCGATGTGCGTCTCGGGCAGGAGTGCCGCCGACACGGCCGTTTGCGGGCCCGACAGCAGCACGAGCGAGCCGGTTTCCGCCGTCGCGCAAAAGCACCCGGTGATGCCGACGAGATCGGCATCTTCCGGCTTGCGGAATTCGACGGAGAGCCCCGCTTCGCGCCACGGCAATGCCTCGAGCGTGTGCCAGGCGACGGCGCGCGTCGACAGCCCGTTTTCGTTCAAATAGCGGAACGCGGCGGCCGGCGCGTCGGCGAGCGTGCCGATTTCCTCGGCGGTGCTCGCCATGCGCCGCGCTTCGTCGAGGAAGCGCGCGGTGAGCGCCGCGGCGTCCGCCGGCATGGGTGGGCGCGGCCCGGCGGGGTGGCGCGCGAGGTAGTCGGCGACCGCATCGAGCTCCGCGCGCTCAGGCGCCTCCGGACGCCCCGATGCCGCGCGTATGCGCGCGAGGATATTGCGGCGCGCCGCCGATGTATCCATGCGTTCCCCCATCCGATGCCATGTCAACCGGCTGATTATACGGGCCTTCTTTTTTGGGAGACAGGCTGAAAACGCCCGGCGGTCTTGGCTAGTCGGCCGTGTCCCCGGCCGGCGTCTCGATGCCGAAAACCTGCCGCAAATAGGCGAGATAGGCTTTGTCGTCGCACATGTTCTTGCCGGGCGAATCGGACAGCTTGGCAACAGGCTGCCCATTGCATCGAACCATCTTGATGACGATTTGCAGAGGGTCGTAGCCGAGGTCGTTCGTCAGATTCGTGCCGACGCCGAACGCGAGGCGGCAGCGCCCGCGAAAGCGCTCGTAAAGCTGCAATACCTTGGGGATGTCCAGCGCATCGGAGAAGACGAGCGTCTTCGTGCGCGAATCGCACCGGTTCTCCTCGTAATGACGCAGCAACTGCTCGCCCCATTCGAACGGATCGCCGGAATCGTGCCGCGCGCCGTCGAAGAGCTTGCAGAAGTACATGTCGAAGTCGCGCAGGAACGCCTTCATGCCGTAGACGTCGGAAAGCGCGATGCCGAGGTCGCCCCGGTACTCCTTCGCCCACATCTCGAAGCCGAAAGTCTGCGAGTCGCGCAGCCGCGGCCCGAGCGACTGGCACGCCTGCAGATATTCGTGCGCCATCGTGCCGAGCGGCGTCAGGTCGTGCTTTTTCGCGTAGTAGACGTTGCTCGTGCCGGCGAACTGCTCGCCGATACCCGCCATCAGCATGAGGAGCACCTCTTCGTGCCAGCGCTTCGAGAAACGCCGGCGCGTGCCGTAGTCGGCGATCTTGCAGTCGGCGAATTCGGGCCGCGCCCCGAGCAGGGAAATTTTCTCTTCCAGCCGCGCCCGCCCCCTCACGTAGTCGGGGTCGCGCTGCGTGTTGCGGAAGTAGACCTCGTTGACGATCGCGAGCACCGGAATCTCGAACAGGATCGTATGGAGCCAGGGTCCGGCGATGACGATGTCGATCTCGCCGTTGCCCTTCGGCGACGGTTCGATCGAGATGTGCTTCTCGCTCAGATGAAAGAGCGCAAGAAAATCGACGAAATCACTCTTGATGAAGCGCAGGCGCCGCAGGTAGTCGAGATCGTCCTCACTGAAGCGCAACCGACACAGCTTGCGCACTTCGTCGCGGATCTCGCCGACGTAAGGCACAAGATCGATATTGGGCGTGCGGCAGCGGAAGCGGTACTCCACGTTGGCCGCCGGGAAGT
>DASZGN010000359.1:0-4405 GCA_035938775.1 Trinickia sp. | reverse complement strand
ACTTCGGCATGACGGTCGGGCAGACGTTCAAGACGTGGTCGCTCTGCGAGACGATCATCTCGGTGCTTGGCCTTGCGCTCACCTTCGCGCTCGCGGCGTTTTTGTGAAGGACGATGTGATGATTCTGATCGTGATGGGTGTGTCGGGTGCGGGCAAGACGAGCATCGGCGAGTTGCTGGCCGAGCGTCTCGGCAGTAATTTCATCGATGGCGACACGTATCACAGCGCAGCGAACAAGGAAAAGATGGCGCACGGCGTCCCGCTCACCGACGATGACCGCTGGCCGTGGCTCGCGGCGATTCGTGCGGATATGGAAGCGAAGGAGCGCGCGGGCGAGACGGCGGTGATCGGATCCTCGGCGCTCAAGCGCGCGTATCGGGACGTGTTGCGCGGGGGCGCGAACGCCGACCCGAACGTGCGCTTCATCTACCTGAAGGGCCCGGCTGACGTGCTGCGCGAGCGACTTGCCACGCGCGGCCGGCATTTCTTCGATCCGTCGCTGCTGCAAAGCCAGCTCGACACGCTCGAGGAGCCAGGCGAGGACGAACGTGCGATCACGGTCAGCATCGAGCGTTCGCCTCAGGAGATCGTCGATACGGTGGTGTCGGCGCTAGGTACCGGACGTAAAGCCTGAAGAAGGGAAGGGCCGGCCGATGCGCATGGAAGCGCGCCGACCGGCCCGGCCGCCCAAGCGGCGTTTTGGCTGGGCCTGAGCCCAAGCTCGGGCCTTGGGGCTATTCCTTACGCAATCCGCTTGGCCAATTCAGCGGCCTTGCCGATATACGAGCCCGGTGTCATCGCAATGAGACGCGCCTTCGCGTCCTGCGGAATCGCGAGCGTGCCGATGAATTGCCGCAACGCTTCGCGCGTAATGCCCTTGCCGCGCGTGAGCTCCTTCAACTGCTCGTACGGATTTTCGATGCCGTAGCGGCGCATCACGGTTTGCACCGGCTCGGCGAGCACTTCCCAGCAGTTGTCGAGGTCTTCGTTAAGGCGCTGCGGGTTCACTTCGAGCTTATCGAGGCCACGGGTCAGCGCATCGTAGGCAAGCAGCGAATAGCCGAGCGCGACGCCCATGTTGCGCAGCACCGTCGAGTCGGTCAGATCGCGCTGCCAGCGCGACACCGGCAGCTTGTCGGCCAGGTGGCGCAGCGTGGCGTTCGCGAGACCCAGGTTGCCTTCCGAGTTTTCGAAGTCGATCGGGTTGACCTTGTGCGGCATCGTCGACGAGCCGATTTCGCCGGCCTTCGTCCTCTGCTTGAAGTAGCCGACGGAAATGTAGCCCCAGACGTCGCGATCGAGGTCGAGCAGGATCGTGTTGGCGCGCGCGACGGCATCGAAGAGCTCGGCCATGTAGTCGTGCGGCTCGATCTGGATGGTGTACGGGTTGAACGCGAGTTTGAGGCGCTTTTCGACGACATCGCGCGAGAACGCTTCCCAGTCGAACTCGGGATACGCGGACAGATGCGCGTTGTAGTTGCCTACCGCGCCGTTCATCTTGCCGAGGATCTGCACCGCGGCGATGCGTTCGATCGCGCGCGCGAGGCGCGCGGCGACATTCGCGATTTCCTTGCCAAGCGTGGTTGGGCTGGCGGGCTGGCCGTGCGTGCGCGAGCGCGACGAGCCGCGCGTGCACCGAGCGCAGCGCCGGCAGGATCACGTGCTCGCGCGCGCCGGCGAGCATGAGGCCGTGCGACGTGTTGTTGATGTCCTCGGACGTGCACGCGAAGTGAATGAATTCGCTCGCTCGCTCGAGCTCGGGCTGCCCCTTCACCGACTCCTTGAGCCAGTATTCGACGGCTTTCACGTCGTGATTCGTCACGCGCTCGATGTCTTTGATGCGCGCGGCGTCGTGTGCCGAGAATTGCTCGACGAGTCGCAGCAGGAACTGCTCGGAAGCCTCGGAAAAGCGCGGCACTTCCGCGAACCCGGCCTGCGACAGGGCGATGAGCCAGTGAATCTCGACCGTCACGCGATGGCGCATGAACGCGGCTTCGGAGAGCCAGTCGCGCAGCGCTTCGGTTTTCGCGGCATAGCGGCCGTCGAGCGGGGAGAGGGCGGTGAGGGCGAAGAGAGTGTCGGGGCGGGTATCTGACATGATGAGGCGGCTTCGCGCGCGGCGCGCGGGTTCTTGAGGAGGGGAGAACCGCGAATTTTATCATCTGCACCGCGCGTCGCCGTTTCCGCGGTCAGCACCGCCTCGGGGGGTATGCCGCGGCCGCGCCGTCGCCGGCAGCGGGATGGCGCGATGGCAGATCACAGCGTGCGTTTCTGGCGCGGATTTGCATCGATCAACGCGCGGCCCAAGCCCAAGGCTCAAGGCTCAAAGCCCACGCCTCAAACCTCGAGCCCAAGCCCCGTGAGACCAAAGGCGAGCCCTTGCGCCAGGGCCTCATGCTTACAGGCAAGCGCGTCGCTTAATCGCCCACCGTTGCCGGCTGGCCGACAACGGCCGCCGGGAGCGAGGGCTCGACCACCACTGCGCCCGGTGCGGCCCACTTGATCCATTGCGCGCGCAGCGCGACGAGCGCCGCGAAGGCACACGCGGCGAGCGTGCCGAACGTGACGAAGCCCATCTGATAGCTGCCCGTGCTTTCCTTGGCGATGCCCATGATGACCGGCAGATAGAACCCGCCGATGCCGCCCGCCGCGCCGACGACGCCCGACAGCAGCCCCGTCTTGCCTTGCCAGCGATGCGGCACGAGCTGGAAGGTGGCGCCGTTGCCGAGGCCGAACGCGATGTAAAGGCACACGAGGAGCGCGATCCCGCCGCTCACCGGAGGCATGATGGCGGCGAATGCGAAGTCGGCGAGCGAAATCACCCCAAGCAGCACGATGAGCGCGCGCACGCCCGACACGCGGTCGGCGAGAGAGCCGCCCACTGGCCGCACGATGGCGCCAAGGAACGCGAGCAGCGACATGAAGAGAGCTGCTTCGAGCTTCGGCATCTGGTAAAGCGTGGTCAAGAGCAGCGTCACATAAGACGACATGCCTACGAAGCCGCCGAACGTGATGCTGTAGATCAGCATCATGACCCACGTGTCGCGCTCGGCGAGGACTGCCCGATAGCGCGCCGGCAAGAGCGCCACGGCGCCTGCCGCACCGAGCACCGGCAAAAGCAGCACACCTGTCTTGCCCGAGCCGAAGAGCCCTGCGTGCACCACGAGCACCAGCGCCACGAGCCCCGCGAGCATCGTCGCAAACCCTGCGAAGGCGCGTCGAGCGCTGCCCGCTTTCTCGCTCTGATCGTCGGCCCAGGCAAACAGGGCAAAGCCGGCGAGGGCGAGCAGCGGCAGCGCCCCGGCGGTTGCGTATTGCCAGCCGAGCGCGTTCGCGATCCGCGGAAAGAGAAACCCGTCGAGGACCGCGCCAATGTTCCCGGCCGCGGCGAGCCCAAGCACGAGACCCTGCACCTTGGGCGGATAGCTGCTGCCGGCCATCGGCAGCGCAACGGCGAAACTCGCGCCGCCGACGCCGAGGAACACGCCCAGCACGAGCAATAGCGTGTACGAGGGCGTTCCCGGCAAGAGCGGCAGCACGATCGCCGGCAGTGCCGAAAGCAGAACCCCCATCAGCGCGACGCGCCGCCCGTTGACCGATTGATAAAGGTTGCCGAGCGCCACGCGCAAGATGGCCGCGGCCAGCACCGGCACGGCGACGAGAAAGCCTTGCTGCGCGGCCGACATCGAGACGTCCTTGCCGATGAACGGCGCGAGCGGGCCGTACAAGACCCAGACCGTGAAGCCGGTATCGAAATAAAGGAAGCACGCGAGGAGCGAGCGCCAGTTACCGCTTCTTAATGAATGTTGCAGGTTCTTCATGGATCACCTCGCGTCGAAAATCGAAATGAATGAGTCGGGCGAATGGAGAGGCAGTGAGCGCTGCACCTCGTTTTGCACTGCAGCGCGAGCGTCAGCCCGAACGCAAGAGGTATGCCATGTGCTTGTTTTTTTAAGCGTGCCGGAACGCGAACGCGCGAGCACGCGATGTCCCGCGCGACGCGTGCAAAAGCGGCTCGCGACGGAGCAGCGCCTTGAAGAGCCCCGGATCGGCGCATGAACGGCGCATTGCCGTGCACGGTGAGCACGACGAGCACAGTGCGCGTGCGCGGCGCGCGCCGTTGGTGCGCCGCAACGTTGCTCGGGCAATCGTCGGACAGATGTCGGAAAGCCACTCGCGAGCGGCGCCGGCAGTGGCCGGTAGAATGCGAGCGTCGCCGCTCCCCGGTTTGGCTCGCAAAGGTCCGCATGGAACTGAAATGGCTCGAAGACTTCGTCTCGCTCGCGGAAACGCGCAGCTTCAGCCGCTCGGCCGAGTTGCGCCACGTCACGCAGCCGGCGTTTTCTCGGCGCATCCAGGCGCTCGAGGCGTGGCTCGGCACCGAGCTGATCGATCGCTCGGTCTA
>DASZGN010000358.1:0-4344 GCA_035938775.1 Trinickia sp. | reverse complement strand
GCACTGGTGTGCAAGCAGCTTGATGTCCTGCACCAATTCGGCGGAGCGCGCCCCTGATTGTTCGATGTCGACCACCATCGAATCGAGCTCGCGCGTGAGCTGCTTCGTGGCTTCCACTTGATCCGTGGGCGGCGGCTCGCTCGCCTGCGCGGCCCGCAAGTTCTCGCGCACCGCCGACAGCGCCCGCTGCAATGCCTGCGAGGGGCCCTCGGGGTCGTGCTGCTCGATGTGGCGCAGAACCGGCGAAGCCGCCGTAATCTGCGCGGCGAGCACGTGGCTTTGCACGAGCAGGTCGTTTAACTCCGGCACGAACTTCTGATGCGCCTTCGGCTCGAGCATCATGCGCCGGAACGCCTGCCCCAGATTGGCGAAGGCAACATGCATGTTCTTGCGCGCGAGGCGATGGCGGAAGTCGCCATCGGGCGCCGGCGGTGCGTCGCTTTGCACGTCGGGCGCGGCGCGCGCCGCGGGGGCGTGCGCCGTGCGGTCCGCACCCGTTGCGCTCGATGTGCCTGTTGCCATCGCCGTGGCCGTCGCCATTGCCGCCGCTGTGACCGTTGCACTGGGCGCACCGGATGTGGCGGCACGGCCCACCGTGCCTGCCGCGGCTTTGCCGCTTCGCCACCAGATCGTCTCGAGATACTGCCGCGTGGCCGCAAGCATGTTGGTCACGAGCTTGCCCATCAGCCGGTATTCCCAGTACGGGAAAAGATAGCTTGCCGCGACGGCGATCGCGCAGCCGATGCCAGTATCGATCGCACGCTCGCCGATGACTCTCAGATTGCCCGGCGCGAGCAGATGAATCAGCAACAGCACATATGACGACGTGAAAACGACGCTCGCCGTGTAATTGAACAGCAGCAGGCTGTAGCTCATCACCATCGACGCGAACATGACGATGATGAGCACCGGCGGCGTCTTCACGAAGAGGATCAGCGCGACGCTCACCGCGCAGCCGATCGCCGTGCCGACGATCCGCTGCACGTTGCGCTGCTTCGTCAGCGAATAGCCGGGCTTCATGATGATGAGCGTCGTCATCACGATCCAGTACGCGTTGGTGAGCGGCAAGAGCCGCCCGAGCCAGAAACCGATCGCGACGCCGATCGTCACGCGCAGCGCGTGACGAAAGCTCGGCGAGGCCATCGTGAGATTCGAGAAGATCTGCGTGAATGGCACGCGCCGGCCGGAGATGAAGCGCATGAGGTTTCTGTCGATGCGCAACTCGGTGCGCGCGCCGGTTTCGTCGGCCAGGCTCTTTTTCATCTTGTCGATGTGGCGGGTGCCGCTCCAGATTCGCCTGAACGAGGCGAGCGCCGCCGCATACGCCTCGGGGTTCGTTGCGGGCACATCACGCTTGCGCATCAGCTCGATTTCATATTCGATCGCGCGCAGCTCGGCCTTCACGTTCACGCGCGAGTCCGGCAGCCGGTTTTGCAGCACGGCGAGGCCGATTTCCTCGAGATCGAGCGCGGCCTTGCGGATCAGGTCGCGATAGAACACCAGCAGGTCCGCGTGGCCGAAGGCGCTGCGCAGGAGCGGGTAGTCAGTGTGCGCGCCGACAAAAAGTTCGTGAAGATCGACGGAGTTGATGAAGAGGTTGAAGAGCTTCACACGGTACGCATCGAGCTTGCCGCGCCGCAGTTTCGGCAGATTGCGCAGCACGATCGCGCGCGCCGCGTCCTGCATCTCGATGGCCGCGATCTGCTTTTCCACGAGACCGCGGTAGCAATCGTCGAGATCGGTGTCGACATCGTAGAACTGCGCCCGCGCAAGCAGGTAGTCGGCACACGCGAACACGCTCTCGGCGAGTGCCTGCTGTTCGAGGCGGCGCGCCTGCCATTGCGAGACGAGCGTCGCCCAGTACGTGTACCAGAGCCCGCCCGCGAGAACCCATGCCGCGTTTGAGAGCGCTTTGGCCGGCGTAAAGTGCTCCTCGAGCGTCATCACCATCATGAACAGCGTCGCGAAGCTGATCTGCGGCCAGCGGTGGCCGTAGGCGACGGTCAGCGACAGCACGAAAGTCAGCGCGACGATCATGACCCACAACGCGACGATGTTGAAGGTCGCGAGGCCCGTTACGAGCGCGGCGAAAAAACCGAGCACGCTGCACAGGAGCATCTCGTTGTGCTTGTACTTGAGCGGGCCGGGCATGTCGACGACGCATGCGCCGAGCGCGCCTGTCGCGATCGTGAAGCCAAGCTCGGTATCGTGAAAGACGATCAGGCATAGCACGGCGGGCAGCGACACGCCGACCGCCATGCGCAGCCCACCGAAGAAATACTGGCTATAGAGGAATTTTTGGATTTCTGTCGAATAGCGCATCGATAGGCGGGCAAGCAGCGGGGCGCGGCACGCGACGGCCGATTGGCGAGGAGTCTAACGTATTTCGAAGGTGCTTCGGCCGATGCGGGAAGCGGCCTTTTCGAGACACGGCGCTCGAGGCACAAGGCGGGCCCCGTTTGCTATGCTGACGCTTTTCGCCGCTCACGCCTCGTTCAGCGGCCTCCTTGCCGGTCTTGCCGGCATCAAGGGTTCATGCTCCAGCTCCTCTACTCGAACCGCTATGAAACGCTAGTCGACGCGCTTTGCGACGATCTCTCGGCCATGCCGTCCGACCCCTGGGCGAGCGAGGAGATCGTCGTGCCGAGCGCGGCGGCGCGGCGCCACATCGAGCTGGAGCTTGCCGCGCGCCGCGGCATCTGCGCGAACGTCAATTTCAGCTATCTCGCGCAGTGGCTGTGGGCGCAGATCGGCCGCACGATCGACGTGCCCGCGCATTCGCCGCTTGCGGCCGACAGGCTCGCCTGGCGCCTCTATCGGCTGTTCGGCAGCGCTGGCGATGAGGCCGTTGCGGGCGACGCCTGGCGCGTCTCGCCGCGCTTGGCCGCCTATCTCGATGCCGCCGATGCGCCGATGCGCCACGAGCTCGCACGCCGTGTAGCAACCGTGTTCGACCACTATCTGACGTACCGCCCCGAATGGCTTCAGCAGTGGCAGCAGGGCAGGTCGGTCTTCGAGACTCACGCGGGCGGTGGCGCGGCGGCAGGGGGCTTGGCCGCGATTCGCGAGGACGAGCGCTGGCAAGCGGCGCTTTGGCGCGCGGTGCTCGCCGAGCTGGCGGGCGGTACTCAGGCGCACGCGGTCGCTAACGACCACGTCACGCGGGCCAACGCGCCTTCCCTCGAGGCGGACCCGCTCGCGGCGCTGCCCGCGCATCGCTTCCTGCAAGTGGTGCGCACGCTCGATCTCGATGCGGTGATGCGCGCGCGCTGGCCCGCCTCGGTCAGCGTCTTCGCGCTGCCGACCATCGCGCCGCTTCATATCGCACTCTTGCGCGAGCTCTCGCGCTGGATCGACGTGCGTCTTTACGTGATGAACCCGTGCCGGCAGTACTGGTTCGATATCGTCAGCGTTGGCCGGGCTGTCGCGCTCGACGCCGCGGGCTCGCTCGACTATCACGAGGTCGGTCATCCGCTTTTGGCCGAGTGGGGCCGGCAAACGCAGGCGCAACTGCATCTGCTGCACGAGTTGACCGAAGGCGCCGCATCGGGCGAAGCGACGCGCTTCGTCGAAAACCCCGCGTTCACGTGGCTCGCGAAGGTGCAAAACGCGATGCTCGATCTGGAGGCCGAAGAGCCGGATGTTCCGGAGATGCCCAACCCGCGCGATGCCTCGGGCAGCGGCACGCTCGGTTCTCACTGCGGCATCGAGGTTCACGTCTGCCATAGCCTGTCGCGGCAGCTCGAAGTGCTGCACGACCGGCTGCTGAGCTGGTTCGACGAGTCTGCCGAGTCTGCCGAGCCTGGCGGGGCGGCCAAAGACAACACGCTTGCCCCGCTGCGTCCGTCCGACGTGCTCGTCGTGTGCCCCGATCTCGCCGCGGCCGCGCCGCTCATCGACGCGGTATTCGGCACCACCCAGCCCGACGAACGGCGCCGCATTCCCTACCGCATCACGGGCCTGCCGCCTTCGCAGGCGAACCCGATCGCGCGCGTGCTGCTCGATTGGCTTGCGCTCGCGGAGCGCGGCGTGACGGCGCCGGAGCTTGTCGAGTGGCTGCGCGCCGACGCGATCGCGGCGCGCTACGGCATCGACGCGGCCGCGCTCGATACCGTGCAGGCGTGGCTTGCCGCCGCCGGTGCGCGACGCGGGCTTGCGCCTGAAGTGCCGGCCGATGCCGCCGTGCCCGCCGCGCGTCACACATTCGCCGACGCGCTGATGCGGCTTTTTCTCGGCTATGCGATGCCTGATGACGGCGAGCCTGTCGATGCCTGGCTGCCGGTGCCTGGCGCGCTCGGCGCCGACGGCGAGCTGCTCGCCCGCCTCGCGCGCTTTGTCGACGAC
>DASZGN010000357.1:0-2066 GCA_035938775.1 Trinickia sp. | reverse complement strand
TTCTGGCTCCGACCTGCTCGGCGCCGAGCAGAACCGGCGCGGCCTTGAGATCACGCTGCAGGCCAAAGTGCTCAGCCCGATGGAGGCGATTGTGTGCGCGACGCAATCCAACGCGCGCATCATGCACCAAGAAGACCAGCTTGGCTCGCTGTCGCAAGGCAAGCTCGCCGACGTCATCGCGGTCAAGGGCGATCCGTTGAACGAGCCGGAGCTGTTCGACGACCCATCGCGCGTGGTGCTTGTGGTCAAGGGTGGACGGGTCGTCAAGGATCTGCCAGCCTAGGGAAGCCTTCGCCTGAATCGCTGCAAGCTCTGACGTTTAGCGGGACGTAGCCAGGGAGTTTTCTCGGTACACCGGTCCGGGCATGTTCCGTACTTGCCCGGACGACCCGCCCATACGTCGTGAGCTACTCTTGAGCCAGAGGTTGACGCTCCGCCGAGGACGCTGGCCTCCCGGTCGAGTCGACACTCGAACCGGCACTGTGGTTCAAGGAGGTTCCCGCTATGTCTACGCGCTCGATCCACGCTTCGGCCGTCCTGGGTGCTGTCGTTCTGGCAGTGGCCATAGGCCTGGCGACCCCGGCCAGCGCTGCCGGCACCATCACCTTGAGCGAGCTCGTTCCTGCGGCGCCGGCGTACGCGATGGAGCCCGTCATCACGACGGGTAAGTGCGACATCGCCGATCAGGCCGCACACATCACGCACGCATACCCGCTCGAGTGGCCGGAAGTCCCGGCTGCGCAGGGCGTTGCCAACGCGAGCACGACCGTGCTCATCGACCTCGACTCGCGCGGCACGCTCGTCAACTCGGCCGTGGCCAACTCTTCAGGCAACGCGCTGCTCGACGACCAAGCGCTGCTCGCTGTCCGCAACTCTGGCTACGCGCCTGAGATCCTCAACTGCAACCGCTTCGCGCGGTCCTACTTCATCGACGTGATGTTCCAGTAACTAAGCACTCACGGAGATGACGTCACCCATCATCGCCGCCGGCCTGCCACCGGCGGCGATGACCTTATTTCAGCGGTCAGCGAGCCGGTAGACACATTTCAGGCCCGACCAGGTAGCGTCGATAGCGCAGATCTTCACATCGACCAAGCCGAGCTCAAGTGCCAGATGCCGAACCTCATTTTCGCCGACATCCGTCGCGTTGCCCGACGCGCGCTTGCGCCAACAGACCCACAACGCGCCGTCGCGCGCCAACGATCGTTTCCATCGTGGGAATCCCCGCGCGAGAATGGTCATACTTGGTGCGAACGCCACGATCATCGGCATCGAGGTCGAGATCCGCGCGGTCAACGCGCTGCCCTCGGGCAGCCGGCCGAGCGCCTTCGCAAACGCCGCCGGAGCACCGGATGTACCGATTCGTTGGTGTGGTTTGATCCCGAGCTTTTCGACGAGCGTCCGAGACGAGTACCCGGCCTGAGCTGCAACCGACTTCCGACGCTTCAAGCCTCTTGCCGCGTATTGATCACGCTTAGGCAGTCCACGGCAAATCAAATCCGTACACTTGCCACCCTGTGCCATGATCTGCAAGCTCGACGATGATCGCGAGGGGCGGCTTGGATTCGCAATGCGCTGTTATAGTCACCTTAGCGAACTTCGTCAACCTGAAAGCTATAAACCGGTAATGTTCTTCGCTCGAAGAGATTTCGAACGCTTTTACTCGACCACACTCTGCTCGGAATGTGGAAGTCGCGCCGATAAACCCCTTGTGTGACAGCGCGTGACGCACGTCGGGCGAGAGATTGCGCGCGGTTTGCACTTCATCATTGTCCGCGAACATGGTCTGGACCGCTTGTCGTGCGAAATTCCTCGCTTCCGGTTCCGCAGAGCCACCGATGAACGAACATCCGCTGCACAATGTCGTGACAATCAGAACTGCGAATGCACCTCTTCCAATTAACGTTTGGGCGCGGGGTGCGCGCCTAGCCGCCGGCGCGATGTCTTGCGTAGCGGCGTAATTCCGCGTCGAGGTCGAGGCGGCCGGTCGGCGCCGCTTTCTCGTAGTCGCCCCACTGCTCGCGCGGCACCATCCACATGATCTCGAACTCGTGCCCGTCGGGGTC
>DASZGN010000356.1:0-5118 GCA_035938775.1 Trinickia sp. | reverse complement strand
CGAAGCGATGACATTGCGAATCGATATGCACTCCCATTTCTTTCCGCACATCTCGCGGGAAACGGCGGCGCGGCTCGAACGCGAACGGGCGCCGTGGCTCGAGATCGATGCAAGCGGGGAGACGGGGATGATCATGACGGGCGAGCACAAGTTTCGCCCTGTCACGCGGCCCCTGTGGGACATGCGGCGGCGCCTCGAAGAGATGGACGCGCTCGGCGTCGATCAGCAGCTCATGTGCGCTACGCCGGTGATGTTCGGCTATAGCTATCCCGCACAAGTCGCGCATGAATGGGCGCAAAGGATGAACGACGAGGCGCTCGAGTTGTGCGCCGTGGCGCCCGACCGGCTGATGGTGCTTGCACAGGTGCCGCTGCAGGATGTGGAGCTCGCGTGCGCCGAAGCTTCTCGCGCCTTCGAGGCGGGGCATCGCGGCGTGCAGATCGGCAATCACGTCGGGCCGAAGGACCTTGACGACGAACACCTTATTCAGTTTCTGACGCACTGCGCTCACGAGGGCATCCCCGTGCTCGTGCACCCGTGGGACATGATGACCGACGGCCGCATGAAGAAGTGGATGCTGCCGTGGCTTGTGGCCATGCCCGCCGAAACCCAGCTAAGCATTCTTTCATTGATCCTGTCGGGCGCATTCGAGCGCATTCCGTCGACCCTTAACCTATGCTTCGCGCACGGCGGCGGCAGCTTCGCTTTTCTGCTCGGGCGGGTCGACAACGCTTGGCGCGAGCGCGACATCGTGCGCGAAAATTGTCCGCGGCTGCCCTCGTCATACGTCGACCGCTTCTCGGTGGATAGCGCGGTGTTCGACGCCGATGCGCTGCAACTGCTCGTCGACGTGATGGGCGAAGAGCGCGTAATGCTCGGGTCGGACTATCCGTATCCGCTCGGCGAGAAGCAAATCGGGCGGTTGATCGACGAACACACATCGCTAAGCGAGCATGCGAAGACGCGATTGCTCGGCGAAAGCGCGCGCCAGTTTTTCGGCTTATCCGCATTACAGGCTGCCAGTGCCTAATAACCAATCAAACAGGAGACATTCATGCTGCCCTCGGGCCCGCACAAGCAGGAAATGATGCAGGCGTTGCATCGCCTTTTCGATGCCATTCGAGGACTGCCGCTCGATGCGGACCTCGCGGCGCGGCTCAATCGCGAGTTCGGCGTTGGCACTGATGCGTATGCGCAGCTCAAGCGGCTGATGCTCATCGGCGTCGAAGAGGGGTGGGCCGGCTACGTGGAAATCGAGGGCGACGATTACCGCCGCGGCCAGATTGCGGATGTGTCGGACGAAACGGCTGGCATGAGCGTGGAAAGCGGGCTGCTCAAGGACGTGAGAGGCCAGTACCACTGCCATACGCACGGCGAGATCAACATGGTCATTCCGCTCGAAGCCGGCTCGCAGTTCAGCGGTCACGGTGAAGGCTGGTGCGTGTTCGGGCCCATGAGCGAGCACTTTCCGACGGTCAAGGGCCGCGCGCTCATGCTGTATTTCCTTCCGGGCGGAGAGATCGAGTACCGCACGCCGCCGGCCGCCTGAACATAGCGCGCAGTAGCGTCACCGATTCACCATCGTTTTTCCTGGGCTATTCATGAGCATTCGAATTCTGGCCGTCAGCGGCAGTGCGCGCCGCGACTCCCTTAATCAAAAGTTGCTGGACATCGCGGCGCTGGGCGCGCGCAACGTCGGTGCCGAAGTGACGTCTGTTCGGCTGACCGACTTCCAACTGCCGCTGTATGACGGCGATGTCGAAGCGCAAATTGGCGCGCCCGAAGGCGCTCGCGAGTTGCAAGAGCTGATGGCCAGGCACGATGGGCTTCTCGTCGCCACCCCGGAATACAACGGCGGCTATAGCGCGCTCCTGAAGAACGCGATCGACTGGATCAGCCGGCCGCGCAAGGATGGATCGTCGGGCGTTGCCTTGTTTGCCGGCAAGGTCGCCGCGCTGCTCTCCGCATCGCCGGGCCAACTGGGTGGTCTGCGTTCGCAAACCGGCATGCGCACGGTGCTGGACAAGCTCGGCATGCTCGTCATTCCCGAATCATTCGCGCTCAGCGCCGCACACTTGGCGTTCGACGAGGAGGGCCGATTGAAGGACACGGCCGCCGATGCGATCGTTCAGGGCGTCGGGGGGGCGTTGAATCGGACCGCGTCGCGGTTGTTCGGCGGAGGACATTTGCACGGAGCTTGATTTGATGCGTACGCACATATAAAGTGCGTACATGGAAAAGTCAAAATCACCGATCGAGTGCAACTGCTTCGCGCTGCGTCAGGCGACGCGCTTCGTGACGCAGATCTACGAGCGTCATCTGGACGAGGTGGGCGTCACGCCGGCGCAGTTCACTATTCTGGCGAAGCTCTCCCGCACCCCGCAGCTGACGATGACCGAGCTTGCCGACGCCATGGTCATGGACCGGACAACCCTTGTGCGGGCGCTGAAACCCTTGCAGCGCGATGGTTATGTGCGCACGGATAGTGCGGAGCACGATACCCGCACGCACGTATTCAGTCTGACGAAAAGCGGCTCGCGCGTGTTCGAGCGGGCCTCGGCTTCCTGGCGTGCCGCGCAGGAGGAGTTCGAGCAGAAATTTGGCCGTGCTCGGGCCAAAGCACTGCGTTCGGAACTCTTCAGCCTGACGGCCCAATAATTGGCAACGGCGGTGACAGGGTGATGGATTCGCGTCTGTATCTCGATGATTTGTCCGTCGGAATGCGCTTCGAGTCGCAGACGTACCGCCTTGCCGAGGCGGACATCAAGCGTTTCGCGGCGGAGTTCGATCCGCAACCGTTTCACCTCGACGAAGCCGCCGCGCAAGCGACGCTTTTCCGCGGCCTTGCCGCGAGCGGCTGGCATACCGCCGCCATCACCATGCGCTTGTTGACCTCGGGCGGGTTGCCGCTTGCCGACGGCCTCATCGGCTTAGGCGTCGAGCTTCAGTGGGCAAAACCCGTGCGCCCGGGTGCCGTACTGCGCGTCATCAGCACCATCGAGGACATCCAGATGTCCAAATCCAAGCCCGGACAGGGCGTCGTCACGGTTGCGAGCGACACGCTCGACGATTCGGGCGATACCGTCCAGCGGCTAGTGTCGCGCCTGCTCGTCAAAGCACGTTCCGCTTAGCGCTGTCCATCCGCTTGAAGAAGCGTCGAATTCTGCGTTGTGGTTTTTTTTCTTGCTTATGTGCGTATGCACATAGAGGGCCGATGTCATGGCTTGAAAAGCGGGTTATTTGACATTTGAGACGTCGCCCGATGCCTCTATTCTTGCTCCCGTGCATGGCGACGCACACGTGAGGTCGCCGCCAAATTGGAGAAATGTCATGAGCAACACGCAACACAAAGGAACGGCCCTCATTACAGGTGCGTCGTCCGGCATCGGCGCCATCTACGCGGACCGGCTCGCCCGCCGCGGCTACGACCTGATCCTCGTCGCGCGCAATCGCGAGCGCCTCGATCAGCTCGCGAATCGGCTGACGAGCGCGACGGGCCGCTCGATCAAAGTCGTCGCCGCCGATCTCGGCGACAAGCAAGATGTTCGCCGCATCGAAGAAATCTTGCGCACCGATGCGAGCATCACGCTGCTCGTGAATAACGCGGGATTCGGCGGAGCGGGGCCGCTCCTCGTTTCCGATGCCGACAAGATGGAAGCGATGATCGAGCTCAACGTCACGGCGCTCACGCGGCTCACGTATGCGATCGCTCCGAAGTTCGTCGAACGGGGCGGCGGCACGATCGTCAATATCGCGTCGATTGTCGCGATCGCGCCGGAGGTCCTGAACGGCGTCTATGGCGGCACCAAGGCATTCGTGCTCGCCTTCAGCCGCTCGCTAAAGCATGAACTGGCGGATAAGGGCGTGCGCGTGCAGGCCGTGCTGCCTGGTGCGACGCGCACCGAGTTCTGGGGTATCGCCGGTCACGACGTCGACCAACTCCCGGCGAGCATCGTGATGAGTGCCGAGGACATGGTCGATGCCGCACTGGCCGGGCTCGATCAGGGCGAATTCGCAACGATTCCGTCGCTGCCCGACGTTGCCGACTGGAACGCGTTCGAGGCCGCGCGCGCCACGTTGAGCCTGCCGAACCTGTCGCGCAGCGAGCCGGCCGCGCGTTATGGCGTCAACGGCGCGAAGTAAGGCAGTTCGCCCCGCGTGAGAGGCGGGGCGTCAATTCCTCAGCTCTAGTTGTCGCGCGCTGGGTGAGGGGCTGCCCCGCGTCATGCAAGAACCGCGCGCACCGCTGCGCGCGTTGCTCGAAGCCGCTTTCGAGGGGCGACGTCCGACCTGACCCCGCGCCTGAAGCAACGAGCAATGACGTACTCACAGCATGTAACCGATATCGGACCCACCGGTCGGGTACGCGAAAATAGTCGACTTCAACGCTTCGGCCGTAAGGCCATTTCGTATCGCGAGTGCGAATACGTTGATCACTTCCTCCACGCCGGGGCCAACCAGATGCGCGCCTAAGATCTTGTCGGTCTCTTCCTCGACAAGCACCTTGAAACCGTAGACCGTTTCGCCCAAGTGGCGCGCGCGAAACCAATTTTCGGCAAGCTGTTGCTGTGTACGGAATTTGAGCTTGCGCTCATGCGCCTGCGCTTCTGTCAATCCGACCGACGCAAGCGGCGGAATCGTGAAGACAACGCTTGGCACTCCTTCGTAATTGGGCGTGCGACGATTTCCATTGAGAAGGTTATCTGCGACGACCTTGGCGTCATGGCTCGCAACGGGCGTAAGAGGCGGCCCCTTCGACGTAAAATCGCCCGCTGCATAGACCGCCGGATTGGACACGCTTTGCAAATATTCGTTGAGCTTGATCTTGCCGTCTTCGACCGCGACGCCGGCTGCGTCGAGATTCAGCCGACGCAGATCGGGCCGGCGTCCCGCCGCATGGACGACGAGGTCGAAGCTTAGCGTTTCTTCGTTGCCGCCCGACTCCACGGTGACAGACAATTCGTCGCCTTGCCGTTCGATGCGCGTCACGTTCGAGTTGAGACGAACGTTTATGCCCACTTCGTCGAACTTCTTCATGAGCCAGTTGACGAGTTGCTCTTCGAATCGCGGAAGCAGTCTGTTGCGCCGCTGCAAGATGGTCGCTTTGGCGCCGGCGTG
>DASZGN010000355.1:0-7606 GCA_035938775.1 Trinickia sp. | reverse complement strand
GAGCGAGATCGAATCCGTCACCGCCGCGGTGGTGCAGATGACGAGCACCGACGACGTCGCGCACAACCTTGGCGAAGCGCGCCGCTGGGTCGAAGCGGCGGCGCAGGCCGGCGCCACGGTGGTAAGCCTGCCCGAGTATTTCTGCTGGATCGGTTCCGACGAGCGCGAGCGCGTGGCGCTTGCCGAGCGCTTCGGGGACGGGCCGCTTCAAAATGCGCTTGCGGCGCTCGCGCGCGACACAGGCGTGTGGCTCATCGGCGGCACGGTGCCGATTCGCCCGGACGGCGGCCCGCAATTGGGCACGCACGCGTTCAACACGGCGCTGATGTTCGATCCGCGCGGGCAGTGCACGGCGCGCTACGACAAGATCCATCTGTTCAGCTTCAGCGACGGCATCGAGCGGCACGCCGAAGCGGATACCATGCTTGGCGGCGACAGCATCGGCCATGCGGTGACGCCGTTCGGCAACGTGCGGCTTTCCGTCTGCTACGACCTGCGCTTTCCCGAGCTCTATCGCGCGGCACCGGCGGCCGACGTGATCGCGGTGCCCGCGGCCTTCACGCACACGACGGGCCTCGCGCATTGGGAGCTGTTGCTGCGCGCACGGGCCGTCGAGAACCAGGCGCATGTGCTGGCGGCGGGGCAATGCGGCACGCATCCGAATGGCTGGCGTACGTTCGGCCATAGCATGATCGTCGGTCCGTGGGGCGAAGTGCTCGCGCGCCGCGACGAGGAAGCGGGCATCGCAGTGGCCCGACTGGAAACCGAGGCACGGCAGGCTGCGCGCACGCGCTTGCCGGCGCTCTCGCACCGACGAATCGCAACGCCCGCGCATATCGTCTAAACACGATCCACAACAACGGTAAGGAGATCAAAGCAATGAAACTCGCACGACTCAAGGTTTGGCTGGCATTCGCTTGCGCCTTCGCTTCGGCGTCGGCTTTCGCGGGCGCGACGACGATGCGCTTCGGACTCGAAGCGCAGTACCCGCCGTTCGAATCGAAAGATGCGAGCGGCCAGCTGCAAGGCTTCGACATCGATATCGGCAATGCGGTCTGCAAGGAGGCGCATCTCACGTGCACGTGGGTCGAAACGTCGTTCGACGGCCTCATTCCCGCACTGCAAGGGCGCAAGTTCGATGCGATCAACTCGGCGATGAACGCGACCGAGAAGCGCCGTCAGGCCATCGATTTCACGAACGTCATTTACCGCGTGCCGACGCAGCTGATCGCGCGCAGCGGCAGCGGGCTCGATGCTACGCCCGAGGCGCTGAAGGGCAAGCGCATCGGCGTCCTGCAGGCGTCGATCCAGGAAGCCTATGCCAAGGCTCACTGGGAGCCGGCCGGCGTCACCGTCGTGTCGTATCAGGATCAGAACCAGGTCTATACGGATCTCGTCGCGGGGCGGCTCGATGGGACGCTCGTGCTCGCGCCGGCAGGGCAAAAGGGCTTTTTGTCGCAGCCGAACGGCAAGGGCTTTGCGTTCGTCGGCAAACCGGTGCGCGACGACAAGATCCTCGGCAGCGGCATCGCCTTCGGTCTGCGCAAGGGCGACGACGCGCTGCGCAGCCAGCTGAATGCGGCGATCACGAAGGTGCAGGCCGACGGGACGGTGAAGCGGCTTGCCCAGAAATACTTCGGCGAAATCGATGTATCGGTGAAGTAAACCGGCGGAAGAGGGGCAAAGCCCGCAGAGGGCTGCGGCTCAGATCTTCGCAGTAGTGAACGGCGGCAAGTGAGCGAGCGCTCACTTGCCGCTTTGTCTTTATCCGACGTGGTTTCGCTTCAGCGGCGACGACTGCGTCTCCATCGCAGTGAGACCCTGCACGATGCCGCATGCCTCGACCGTGCGCTCGCCGGTGCACTGCTCGCGCAACTCGGTGAGCTGCGCCCTCAGATGCTGCAATTCGGCAAGGCGCGCATCGACGTGGCCAATGTGCTCATCGAGCAGCGCGTCGATCGATTGGCAGCGGTCCGACGGATGATCGGTGAGGCGCAGCAGCGAGCGAATCTCGTCGTGGGTCATGTCGAGCGCGCGGCAGTTGCGGATGAAGCGCAGCCGCTCGACGTGCTCGGTCGTGTAGTTCCGGTAGTTGGCGTCGTTGCGCTGCGCATCAGGCATCAGGCCCTCTTTTTCATAGAAGCGGATCGTCTCCGTCGTGCAGTGCGCCGCTTTTGCCAGTTCGCCGATTTTCATGGCGCGTCCTCCGTTCTCGAACGTCGTCGGGTTGACCTTGGAGTGGCTTCAAGGTGTTAACTGTACTCCAACGAATGAATAACCGAGGACGCCGTTATGACGCCATCCCACCATGTGCTCAAGCCACGCGGCATCGCCGGCGAGCACGACCACGACCACGACCACGATCATGCGCACGCGCACGCGTGCGCCCATGATCACGCCCACGACAAGCGCCACGCGCACGACGAAGCGCATGACCACGCCCACGCTCATGACCATGACAACGCGCATGCCCATGACCATGGGCACGCGTGCTGCGCCGGCCCGGCTGCGACGCTTGCCGCGCTGCCGGTCGCAACGGCGACGGCCGGGGGCATCAAGACATCGATCCGCATCATGCAGATGGACTGCCCCACCGAAGAGGCGCTGATTCGCAACAAGCTCGGCGGTATGGTGGCGGTGGCAAGCATGGAGTTCAACCTGATGCAGCGCACGCTGACGGTCGTCCACGCACCTGATGCACAGCGGCGCGTGCTCGATGCAATCCGCTCACTCGGCTTCGTGCCCGAGCTGCCCGATGCGCAGACTGCCGCCGCCGGCGCGAGCTTCACGCCCGCCGCTCCCCAGCGAAACATCTGGCCGCTCGCGCTGGCAGTGGTTACGGCACTCGCCTCCGAGGCCGCGACGTGGCTCGCGCTGAGCCCGTGGATCGCCGGTGGATGCGCGGGCTTTGCGATCGCCGTTTGCGGCTTTGGCACCTACAAGAAGGGCTGGATTGCAATCCGCAACGGTAACCTGAACATCAACGCGTTGATGAGCATTGCCGTCACCGGCGCGATGGCGCTCAGGCAATGGCCAGAAGCGGCCATGGTGATGGTGCTGTTCACGCTTGCCGAGCTGATCGAGGCGAAGTCGCTCGATCGCGCGCGCAACGCGATCAGCGGCCTCATGCGGCTTGCACCCGACACGGCCACCGTCTTGCAGCCGAACGGCGCATGGATGAGCGTCGAGGCGCGCACCGTGACGGTCGGCGCGCGTGTGCGCGTGCACCCTGGCGAGCGGATCGCGCTCGATGGCGAGATCGTCGAAGGTAGCTCGACAGTGAACCAGGCGCCGATCACGGGCGAGAGTCTTCCCGTCGAAAAGACAGTCGGCGACGCCGTGTTCGCAGGCACGATCAACGAGTCGGGCTCGTTCGACTACCGCGTCACGGCTGCGGCCGGCAACACGACGCTCGCACGCATCATCCACGCGGTGGAAGAGGCGCAAGGCGCGAGGGCGCCGACGCAGCGCTTCGTCGATCGATTCGCGCGCGTCTATACGCCGATCGTATTCGCCTTCGCGCTTCTCGTCGCGACGGTGCCGCCTGTTTTTATCGACGGCGCCTGGCGCGAATGGATCTACCGTGCGCTCGTGATGCTCGTCATTGCGTGTCCCTGCGCGCTCGTCATCTCGACACCGGTCACGATCGTGAGCGGGCTTGCGGCAGCGGCGCGGCGCGGCATTCTGATCAAAGGCGGTGCCTACCTCGAAGCGGGCCGCAAGCTGCGCTGGCTCGCGCTCGACAAGACCGGCACGATCACGCGAGGCTTGCCGGTGCAAACGGATTTCGAGTTGCGTGCCGATGTCGATGTCGACGTTTGCCGGCGCGTTGCCGTGAGCCTCGCGGGCCGCTCCAATCATCCTGTGTCGCGTGCGATAGCCGATGCTGCACCGGCTGCTGCCGACGCACTGCTTGCGGTGACGGGTTTTGAAGCATTGCCGGGACGTGGCTCGGTGGGCTTGATCGACGGGGAGCGCTACTGGCTCGGCAACCATCGGCTCGTCGAAGAGCTAGGCCGATGCTCGCAAGCGCTGGAAGCTCGCCTCGACGAACTCGAGCGGCAGGGCAAGACGGTGGTGATGCTCATCGACTCGACACGCGTGCTCGCGCTCTTTGCGGTGGCGGACGCCGTGAAGGAGACAAGCCGCGCGGCGGTGGCGGAGTTGCATGGCCTTGGCATTCGCACGGCGATGCTGACGGGCGACAACGCGCACACGGCGCAGGCGATCGCGGCGCAGGTGGGCATCGACGATGCGCGCGGCGATCAGATGCCTGACGACAAGCTGCACGCGGTCGCGTCGCTCGCGGCTGACGGCGCGCTGGTGGGGATGGTGGGGGACGGCATCAACGACGCGCCGGCGCTCGCGCGCGCCGGCATTGGTTTCGCGATGGGCGCGATGGGCACCGATGCGGCGATCGAAACCGCCGATGTTGCGCTGATGGATGACGACCTGCGCAAGATTCCGTCGTTCGTGCGCCTCTCGCGTGCGACGCATGCGGTGCTCGTGCAGAACATTGCGTTCGCGCTGGCGATCAAGGCTTTGTTTCTTGGCCTGACGCTTGGCGGGTTGGGCGCGATGTGGATGGCCGTGTTCGCGGATGCGGGGGCGAGCTTGATCGTTGTCGGCAATGGGTTGCGGCTATTGCGCAAATGACGGGAGCCGGCTGGCGCTTTCAAATAAAGCCGAGCAACGCGGGGCGACCGGCGTGTGCAGGCGAGGTTTGCGTGGGCGGCGGCTCGGGCCTAAGGGGCGCGAGTCGCTTCACGTCACTTCGAATAAGTTCAGTACAAAACCTAACCCCCAACACGCGCAGTCGCCAACACGCACATATGAGCACGACAGCGGCCCGGCTCGCCGCGCTCACTGCCCGAGCGCTTCACGCACTTGCTGCAAGGCCGCTGGATCCTCGATGGTCGGCAAATCGCCCGGGTCGCGCCCTTCGGCCAGCGCGGCGATCGCTCGGCGCAGCAGTTTGCCGGAGCGCGTCTTGGGCAGCATCGCGACGAAAAGCACGCGTGCGGGGCGTCCGACCGCGCCGAGATAGCGGTCCACCGTGGCGAGCATGTCCGCATTGAGCTTCGCGGAGGCGCCGGGGCCGGCCGCCGCAAGCGGGTCGCGCAGCACGACGAATGCGACTGGCACTTGTCCCTTTACGGCGTCCGCCACGCCGACCACCGCCACTTCGGCGACAGCCGCGTGGCTCGATAGCGCCTCTTCGATCTCGCGCGTGCCGAAGCGATGGCCCGCGACGTTGATGACGTCGTCGGTGCGGCCGAGAATCGACACGTAGCCGTCGTCGTCTTTTATGCCCCAGTCGAACGTCGAATAGACCTGCTGCCCCGGCACGCTCGACCAGTACGTGTCGACGAAGCGCCGGTCGTCGCCCCAGACCGTCGACATGCAACCGGGCGGCAGCGGATAGCCGAGCGTGACGACGCCCTTTTCGCCGGGCGCGCACGGCTCGCCGGTGAGCTCGTTGCGCACCGTGAGGTCGTAGCCGTAGACCGGCACGCCCGGCGAACCGAGCTTGGCCGGCAGCGCTTCGACGCCGCGCTGGATCGCGATGATCGGCCAGCCGGTTTCCGTCTGCCAATAATTGTCGACGACTGGCTTGCCAATGGCGCTTTGAATCCAGGCGGCGGTGGGTTCGTCGAGCGGTTCGCCGGCGAGAAACAGCGTGCGCAGGCTCGAGAGATCGGCGGCCTTCAAGAGCGCCGGATCCTGCTTCTTCAGCACGCGCAACGCGGTGGGCGACGTGAACATCACGTTGATCCGGTATTGCTCGACGAGACGCCACCAGATGCCGCCGTCCGGACGGATGGGCGTGCCTTCATACAGGATGGTGGTGAGCCCGGCGATGAGCGGGGCATAGACGATGTAGCTGTGGCCGACGACCCAGCCGATGTCCGACGCGGTGAACATGGTGTCGCCGGCGCGGCCTTCGAAGATGTACTCCATCGATGCGGCGAGCGCGACCGCATAGCCGCCGACGTCGCGTTGAACGCCCTTGGGCCGCCCGGTGGTGCCGGACGTGTAGAGGACATACGACGGCTCGCTCGATTCAAGCCATTCACAGGGCACGTGGGTATCGAAGTACTGCTGGCGCAACGGCTCGTACGGCACCAGGTAGTTCGCGCTCAGCCGTCGCGGCGCGAGCAGCCGATCGATCAGCAGCACGCGTGCGGTCTTATGCGCGGCGCGGGCGAGCGCTTCGTCGATGAGGGGCGCGTAGTCGATCACCTTGCCGCCGCGCGCGCCGGCGTCCGCGGTGACGATCAGCACGGGCTTCGCATCGTCGATGCGTGCGGCGAGGCTGGGCGCCGCAAAGCCGCCGAACACGACGGAATGGATCGCGCCGAGCCGTGCGCACGCGAGCATGGCGAAGACGGCTTCGGGAATCATCGGCAGGTAAAGGAGCACGCGCTCGCCGCGCGCCACGCCGAGCGAGCGCATCACGGCGGCCATGCGGTTGACTTCGGCATGGAGGTCCGCGTACGTGTAGCGGCGCTCGATGCCGGTTTCCGTCGAAATGGCGATTAGCGCGTTTTGCCGCGCGCGCGAGTCGAGATGCCGATCGACCGCGTTGTGGCAGAGATTCGTGCGACCGCCGACGAACCAGCGGGCGAAGGGCGGCTGCGAGCGGTCGAGCACCGTATCGAACGGCGTTTCCCAATGAATGCGGGTGGCTTGATCGCGCCAGAATGCGTCCGGCGCGTCGATCGAGCGGCGATGGAAATCGCGGTAGCGCGTCATGTGTGGCGATCCTTCTGGTCGGCGTGCGCTGTTGTGGCTCGCCGCCACGGCTAAGGGCGGCGAAAGGGTGGGTGCGACGCTTGATGCGTGAGATGCATGGGAACGCTTCGCACAGCATAAGACTGCGGATTGGCGCGTCACAACCCGGGTTCACCATGACCGTTTGCGGTGAAGGGAGCAGTTGCCGCCCGCTTGCATATGAGCGTTTCAAGAGGTGTTTTCATCGCACCACTGAATAGCCCAGCGCTTGGCCGCCTCGAAGGCGTCCACTTCGGAGGGGAAATTGCCGAGATCGCCCGACCACTTCACCTCGACCGGATCGCCGCTCTTCGAAGCACGCAAGATCTTGGCGCGAGCGAAATAGAGGCCGCCTTCCGCAAGCGGCGACGCGTTGATGTGGAACTGCTTGTAGTCGAATTCCATGGCGGGCACCGTGTGGCGTGGGCGCTGAGCGTCGTTAGTGTTGAGTGTGCTCGCCGGATGGGGGAAGGGCAATGGAAGGGCACTGTCAGCACGGAGAGCCCGGCTAACGGCGCGATGCATCGCCTGGAACCGCTTTGCGAACGACTACTGCGGCGAAAGTGGAGTGTTGGTGTCTAGGGCGCTTTGCTGCTTGTCGGATGGCCACTGCACGAACGCAAAGATCCACAGAAATACGATTCCGACGATCGGTATCATAAACAGCACAATCCACCATCCTGAAAAGCCCGCTTTGCGAAGCACGGGGACAAACAGCACGACAGTCAGCACTACCGCGACCAGCAATGCGATTGCCCCATAAACGACAAAGTGCTGAGCAACGGACTGAAAGGACGCATCCATATTCAACTCCTTTTCTGATGCCACGTGC
>DASZGN010000354.1:0-5422 GCA_035938775.1 Trinickia sp. | reverse complement strand
GCCTTCCGTTCATCGCTCGACGCCGGCGGTACCGTCGCCGCTGCTCTCCGCGCGGCCGCCGAAGCGGCCGATGCCGAAGCGCACGACGTGCCTGAAACCGACCCGGCGGCAGCGGCGCATGCGGACGTAACCCATGCGGCGATGGCGTCTTCGGGCAGGCGCACGGGGCCGGTTTCGCCGCTTGACCACTTGTTCGACGACCCGTTCGATTGGAGCGGCGCATGAGCCGCCGGACCCGCAGAAGCGCGGCCGCGCTCGCTTACGACGCGAAAACCGGCGACAACGCCCCGCGCGTCATCGCAAAGGGCTATGGCCTGGTTGCGGAGATGATTGTGCAGCGTGCGCAGGAAGCGGGCCTTTATGTGCACAGATCGCCCGAGATGGTGTCGCTGCTGATGCAGGTCGACCTCGACTCGCGGATTCCGCCGCAGCTATACCAAGCGGTAGCGGAGCTGTTGGCGTGGCTGTACCGGCTCGAAAGCGGCGCGAGCGATGGCGAGGAGGCGGCGGGCGCGCAGACGCAAACGCAGACGCGGGCGACCGGCGCGGCGGAGCCGCCATATCCTTTGCTGCCGTCGAGCTAGGGGCCCCGGACCTCAAGTTGCATGCCGGCTCGGCGCGACGCGCTCCCTACGGGCCTGATGCGGCCCACGGCCCACGGCCTACGGCCTTGACTTGATGAACCAGTGAACCAGACCACTGCCGACGACGCCACGCGGCCCCCGCTCAAGACCTCGACGACGTCCAATACCTCCATGATTTCTGCCCCCTTCCCGAGAAAGCCGATTCGGCCGCGGCCGCACGCTGCAGCGACGGCTCTGCCGGCTGTGGCGCGTCGATCGGCAGGCCGTTGCCCAGAGCCGTCAGCTGCGCGGCGAATCGCTTGAAGAACTCACTGGCCACCTTGTGCACGGCGGCACTTGCCGTGCCTGCGCCATCGGTGGCATCCGTGTGCACGTGCGCGGTGTAAAGGAGTGTCGTCGGCGCATCACCGTCGGCCTCGAGCCGCAGCGCCGCTTTGTGCGCGCCGCCGCTCGTGCCGCCCGATTCAACTTCGAGGAGGAGGGTGCAGGCGCGCGAGGCCTCGATCACGCTAAGCCGCATACGTCCCTTGAAATCTGTTTTGACGCCGTCGAACGAAACGCTCATGGCAAGCAAAAATGCGTTGTCGCCTAGCGACTCGATGCGCTCGCATCCGGGAATCGACGCGCAAAGGTTGTCGGCATCGAACAGCGCTTCCCACACTCGCTGCGGCGGCAGGGGCAGCGTATAGCTTTCCGTCAATTCCATGGCGTGGCTCCTCTCCAGAAAAGGCGATACCTCGAAACGAAACGGTTGGCGCCCGAGCTCCCCGGGCGGCGAGACGGGGGGAAGGCCGTTCAAACGGAACCCCGGATCAAAGGGGCAGGATCGGCGCTTGATGCGCGGAATGATTTGACCGGCCATTTCGGCCATTATGAACCGCGCGCCGCCGGGCGAGTCTGGTTCGACCGGGGCCGCGGCGAAGCGCGGGCTAACGGCCCGGTGCGCCGGTGGATGGCAAAAAAAAAACGGCATCCCGATGCGACTCGGAAATGCCGTTTGAGGCCGAGCGCGACGCACTGTGCTGTGCGCCGCGCCGCTCACGCCGGTGAACGCTCAGCGTGAGGAAGGTATCGAAGGTGTCGAATCCTGCGCGTGACGGTGCGCGAGCAACGAACGGCGCCGCGCGTAGCCGAAATAGACGACGAGCCCGATCGCCAGCCAGCCGAGGAACGCGTACCAGGTGATCCGCTGGAGGTTGACCATCAGAAACAGGCACGACGCCACTGCGAGAATCGGCACGACGGGCACGCCTGGGCAGCGGAACGCACGCGGCAGTTCGGGATGGGTGCGGCGCAGGACGAGCACGGCGATGGACACCATCGAGAACGCGGCGAGCGTGCCGATGTTGATGAGCTCGGCGAGCACGTTGAGCGGCACGAGCGCGCCGATGAGCCCGAAGAAGATGCCGACGATCCAGGTCGTGGTGAACGGCGTCGAGAAGCGCGGATGCACGCGCGAGAGTGTTTTCGGCAGCAGGCCGTCGCGCGACATGGCGAAGATGATGCGGGTCTGGCCATAGCTCATGACGAGGATGACGGTGAGCATGCCGAGCACGGCGCCCAGGTCGATGAAACCGGCCACCCACTTTTCGCCGGCGACTTGCAGCGCGTACGAAACCGGATGCGAGACGTTGGCGAAATTCGGCGAGGGCACGATGCCGGTCACGACCGCGGCGACCGCGACATAGAGCACGGCGCAAACGGCGAGCGAAGCGATGATGCCGATCGGCAGATCCCGCTTCGGATTCTTGACTTCCTCGGCGGCCGAGGACACCGAATCGAAGCCGATGAACGCGAAGAACATGACGGCTGCGGCGCCGAACACGCCGTTCCAGCCGTTCGGCATGAACGGATGCCAGTTCGCCGGCTGGACGTGGAACGCGCCAACCGCGATGACGGCGACGACGACGACCACCTTGATCGCGACCATGATGTTGTTCACCCGCGTCGATTCGCGCACGCCGATGGAAAGCAGCGTTGTGATGACCATCATCACGAGGAACGCCGGCAGGTTGAAGACCGTGGCGACGCCGGGAATGGCGCCGGGCGAGGCGGTGAGCGCGACGGGCAGGTTGAGCCCGAAGCCTGCGAGCAGCGACTGGAGATAGCCCGACCATCCGACAGACACCGCCGATGCCGCGAGCCCGTACTCGAGCATCAGGTCCCAGCCGATGATCCACGCGACGAGCTCGCCGAGCGTGGCGTACGAATACGTATAGATCGAGCCGGCGACGGGAATCGTCGAAGCGAACTCGGCGTAGGCTAGCCCGGCGAGACAGCAGGCGAGCGCCGCAATCAGGAACGAGACCATCAGGGCGGGGCCGGCTTGCACGGCGCCGGTGCCTGTCAGCACGAAGATGCCGGTACCGATGATGGCGCCGATGCCGAGAAAAGTGAGATCGAGCGCGCCGAGCGCTTTTTTCAAGCCGGTGCGTTGCGCCCCGGCGATCATCTGTTCGACGTTTTTCTTACGGAAAAGGGACATGGGGCGGGAGTCTCCTGGGGAGCACCGGTCTGGTGCAAGCCGGTCTGGGGAAACTCGCGATTCTAGCGGATGCCGATTGATTCCTTTCTAATCTGAAAGGAAAATCAGAAAATTCGGACGATTCCTGGGCGAGCCTGGGCTCGCAGGCCGGCGCTCAGCCCGTCATCGCCGGATTCAAATCGACGAGCCGGTTGCTCATGACATAGAACGTGAGCTCGGCATTGTTGTTGAGCTTCATCTTTTCGAGCAGCCGCGACCGGTACACGCTCACCGTCTTGACGGACAGCGACAGCGCATGCGCGATGTCGGTGAGCCGCTTACCTGATGCGAGCATGCACAGCGTCTGATACTCGCGGTCCGAAAGCTTTTCGTGCGGCAGTTGCTCGTTGTCGAACGAGACGTAATCGGCGAGCGCTTCGGCGAGCGCCGGGCTCACGTACTTACGGCCCGCCGCGACTTGCCGGATGGCGTCGATCATCTGCGTCGCCGTGACCGTTTTGGACAGATAGCCGGCCGCGCCCGCCTTCAGCGAGCGCACCGCGTACTGATCCTCCCGGTACATCGAAAACATCATCACCGGCACGCGCGGCGCGCGGCGCTTCGCGCGCTTGAGCACTTCCACGCCGTTCATGTCGGGCAGCGAGATGTCGAGCAGGATCACGTCGAACGGCTGCCCATCGAGGCTCGCGAGCGCTTGCACGCCGTTCTCGGCCTCGATCACCTCGCGCGCGACGCCGTGGGTGAGCAGCAACTGCCGCACACCCTGGCGCACGATCGCGTGGTCATCGACAAGCAATATGCGCAGCGTCATAGGCTCGCCTTCTTGCCGCTGCGCCCAGGTCCGCGATCCTTGACCAAAGCCGCCTTATCGCGCGCCTCGAGCAATGCGCGCCATGCAAAGCGTGCGTGCACCGTGGTGCCCCGGTTCGCACCCCGCTCGAGCTTGCCGGAGGCCTCGGCCAATCGCGGCGGGTTCGAGCGCACGCGCAGCGTGCCGTCGAACGCCTCGCAGCGTGCGCGCATGCCGGCCAAGCCGAAGCCGCCGCTTCCGATGCTTCCCGCCGCGCGGCGGTGCGCGGAGCGCGGCAAGCCGCGCCCATCGTCGGTGACGATGAGCGTGAGATGCTGCGCATCGGTTTTCATGCGTACGTCGGCGCGCGAAGCGCCGGCGTGCTTGGCGACGTTGCCGATTGCCTCTTGCGCGACTCTGAACACCGCTAGCGCCGCCTCGGGCGGCAGTTGCGCGAGGCGCAAGTCCGCGTCACAGGTGAAGTTCGTAGCGAGTCCGGTGCGCTCGGCGAAACTACGGGTCCATTGCGAAAGCGCGGCGACGATGCCGCCGTCGAAAGAGGGCGCATGGAAATCCGCCACGACGCGCCGGCTTGCCTCGCAGGCGGCGCCAAGCGAACGCTGCGCGATATCGAGCGCTGTCGCGGCGTGCTCGTCGGTCCTGGCGGACAGCGCGTTTTCGACATTGGCGAGCGCAAACCGCGCCGCGGTCAGCTCGGCGCCGACGCTGTCGTGGAGCTCACGTGCTAGGTGCAGCCGGGCGGACTCGAGCACATCGACGAGCTCGGTCGCAAGCTCGCGCAGGCGCTTTTTCAAGCGCGCCGCTTCACGATCGCCGGCGCGATCCGAGGAGTGACCCGAGGAGTGACCCGAGGAGTGAGCCTTGGCGGATACGGCGACGTTGGCTGCAAGAGCCTCGCTGCTGGCGAGCGAGTTGGCCGGACTGGGCGGCCGTGCGTCAAATGCAGCGTCGCTTGCCGCGGAGAGCGAGGCATTTGCGTTGAGCGCGGTAAGCATGGACGTATCCATGTTTTCCCTTTCCCGAAGGAAATTGGCCAGACGTTCATTCATCGCGGACAAACAACCTTCAAGGATGCAACGCAGCCTCGATTCGAAAAAGACTACATCGCGGCGTAAGTTATTTACATCTTGTAAGACCCGCCCCAAGGGCGGTGAACCGATTCCGTCTGAGGGATCATCGGGTCGGATGATATCCCAAAAAGCATATTTGTTGCGGGCCCCTCGCACGGCCAGCAACGGTCGACCAAGAACTAATTGACAACTTTTTAGTCGCCTCGGTGTAGGAAAAATACCGACACAAAGAATCCTGCGATGCGGCTCGAAGCGGTAACGAAGTCATGACGTGAATCAAGCCCGCCCAACTCGGGGCCGCAAAAAAAAACCGGAGCTTGAAGCTCCGGTTTAGGGCGACGCCACGCGCGTTGCCGCGCGGGACAAAGACCGTTCAGCCGACGAACGCCTTCTCGACGACATAGTGCCCTGGCGCATTGTTGCTGCCTTCCTGGAAGCCGAGGCTATCGAGCAGCTCGCGCGTGTCGCGCAG
>DASZGN010000353.1:0-8398 GCA_035938775.1 Trinickia sp. | reverse complement strand
GTGCCGTCGCGATGTTGATGTTCGGCAGCATGGCCGGCTGCACGCAACCGGCGAGCAGCAGCATCTTGCGCGGGGCCAGCCCGGCGTGCATTGCCTTGTCGCCAGGCGTCCCGCTCGGCCATTCGAGCAGCCGCTGGCGGGCCGGCACCTTGTCGCGCAGCGAGCGCGGCAGGAAGGGCCGCACCCATTGGCCAAGGCGCATGGCAGGCGTGAAGAGCGTGCTGTTGGGCAGCAAGCTCGCGAGCAGCCGCCGCAACAGCCGCTGCCCGAGCGGGCGCGGCACGTTCTCTTCGATGAGTTGCCGCCCGATTTCGGCGAGCCGCCCGTACTCCACGCCCGAGGGGCAGGTCGTCTCGCAGGCGCGGCACGTGAGGCAGCGGTCCAGATGCAGCTGCGTGCTGTGCGTGACTGGCGCGCCTTCCACCATCTGCTTGATCAGATAGATACGTCCGCGCGGCCCGTCGAGCTCGTCGCCGAGCAGTTGATACGTCGGGCAGGTGGCCGTGCAAAAGCCGCAGTGCACGCACTTGCGCAGGATCGCATCGGCCTCTACGCCGTCCGGCGTGTTGCGGATAAAGTCCGCGAGTTGGGTCTGCATTGCGTTGCTCGGTCGTTCCGTTGCAAGGTTGCGCGGTTGCCCGCGTGCTCGCCCGTCAGAAATCCGGGTACATGCGCGCGCGATTGAAGATGCGCGCCGGATCGAAAGCCGTCTTGAGCCCTCGATGAATCTTCATGAGCGGCGCCGGCAGCGGTGTGAATATGCCGGCTCCCCGCTCGAAGGCCGGGCCCGTGCGAAAAATCGTCGCGTGACCGCCCGCCTGTTTCGCGGTGATGCGCACCGTTTGCGCATCGGTGTCGGTGATCCACCAGCGCTGTGCGCCGCCCCATTCCATCAGCTGTGCGCCCGGCAACTGCAGCGGCTCGGTGACCGACGGCAGCGCGAGCCGCCACAGCGCCGACTTCGGCGGAATCGTCGCGAAAAACGGATCGGTCTGTTCGCGCAAGCCTTCCCAGAAGCGCTCGGCCTCGACGGCATCGACGACTTCGCCGCCGATCATATTGCGCGCCGTCTTCACGGCGTTTTCCGCGCCCGAAAGCCGCACTGCGAGCGTGCCGTTGCGCCATGCGCTCGCCGTGATCGGCAGCGGCATGCCGCCCCACTCGTTGAGCTTGCGCACGGCATCGGTGCCGTTCGTGTCGAACTTGAGCGTGGCCTCCGCGGCCGGCCGTGGCAGCACCTTCAGCGAGACTTCGAGGATCAGCCCCAACGTGCCGAGCGAGCCGGCCATGAGCCGTGCGACGTCATAGCCCGCCACGTTTTTCACCACTTGACCGCCGAAGCGCAGGACTTCGCCTTGGCCGTTCATCAGCGCGACGCCGAGCACAAAGTCGCGCGCGGCGCCGGCCGAGGCGCGGCGCGGCCCCGCGAGCCCGGCCGCGATAGAGCCGCCGAGGGTGGCGCCGCGGCCGAAGTGAGGCGGCTCGAAGGCGAGCATTTGTTTGTGTTCGGCGAGCGTCGCCTCGATCTCCGCTAGCGGCGTGCCGCAGCGCGCGGTGATCACGAGCTCGGCCGGATCGTACGAGACGATGCCGCGATACGCGCGCGTGTCCAGTATTTCGCCCTGGAGCGTCTGCCCGTACCAGTCCTTCGAGCCCGAGCCGCGCAGGCGCAGCGCCCGCTCGTCGTGCGTGGCCGCGCGGATGCGCTCGGACCATTGCGCGACAATGTCGTCGTCATCTTGCATGGCTTTGTTGCTTCGTTATGTCGTTTTGCCGGCGTTGTGCCGGACCTTCGCAAGTCATGCCGTCTTTGCCTCGCTTGATTTTACCGGCGCAAGCCTTGCAAACAAGCCGGGACTGCCCGGCCCCGGGTAAGTCCGCGTTGCGGCGCGCGGCCTCGCTGTGGCCGGCGGCACCGGTTCATCTCGCACGTGTCAGAACCGGGGCAGCTCCGGATGAGGCAGCAGGCCGCCGCGCACGTGCATCTTCCCGTACTCGGCGCAGCGCGCGCGCGTCGGAATGCCCTTGGTCGGGTTCAGGAGCTCCGCCGGGTCGAACGCGCGCTTGACCGCGAAAAACGCGTCGCGCTCGGCGCTCGAGAACTGCACGCACATCGAATTGATCTTCTCGATGCCCACGCCGTGTTCGCCCGTCACCGTGCCGCCGAGCTCCACGCAGGTTTCGAGGATGTCGGCCCCGAATTCCTCGGCGCGGCGCAGTTGGTCGGCGTCGTTGCCGTTAAAGAGAATGAGCGGATGCATGTTGCCGTCGCCGGCATGAAAGACGTTGATGCAGCGCAGGCCGTACTTTGTCTCCATCGCCTCGATGCGCGCGAGCAGGGGCCCGATGCTGCGCCTCGGCACCGTGCCGTCCATGCAGTAGTAATCGGGCGAGATGCGGCCCGCCGCCGGGAACGCGTTCTTGCGCCCCGACCAGAACTTGAGACGCTCGCCCTCGGTGCGCGAGATCTGCAGGCGCGTTGCCCCGTGCTCGCGCAGCACCGCCGTCATGCGCACGATCTCCTCGGTGACTTCCTCGGGGGTGCCGTCCGATTCGCACAGCAGGATCGCCGCCGCGTCGAGATCGTAGCCGGCGCCGACGAAGCTCTCCACGGCGCGCGTCGCGGGCTTGTCCATCATCTCGAGGCCGGCCGGGATGATGCCCGCGGCGATGATCGCCGCCACGGCGTTGCCGCCCTTCATGACATCGTCGAAGCTCGCCATGATGACTTGCGCCGTGGGTGGCTTGGGGATGAGCTTGACGGTGACCTCGGTGACGATCGCGAACATCCCCTCGCTGCCGATCATCACCGCAAGCAGATCGAGCCCCGGCGAATCGGGCGCGAGCGAGCCGAACTCGACGATCTCGCCGTCCATCGTCACCGCGCGCACGCGCAGCACGTTGTGGACCGTGAGCCCGTACTTCAGGCAGTGCACGCCGCCTGAATTCTCGGCGACGTTGCCGCCGATCGTGCAGGCGATCTGCGAGGAGGGGTCGGGCGCGTAATAAAGCCCATAAGGCGCGGCGGCCTCCGATACGGCGAGATTGCGCACGCCGGGCTGCACGGTCGCCGTGCGCGCGTAAGGGTCGACGTCGACGATCTTCGTGAAACGCGTGAGCGACACGACAATGCCTTGCGCGATCGGCGTCGCGCCGCCTGACAGGCCGGTGCCCGCGCCACGCGGCACGATCGGCACGCCGAGCCGCCGGCAGATCTGCACGATGCGCTGCACCTGCGCTTCGGTTTCCGGCAGTGCGACGGCGAGCGGCAGCTGTCGATAGACGCTCATGCCATCGCATTCGTAAGGCGCGGTGTCTTCGTCGCGATAAAGCAGGCAGTGCGTGGGCAGCGTGGCCATGAGCGCCTGCACGACCTCGCGCTGGCGCTGCTCGCGCATCTCGGCTGCCGGTAGATTGACTGCTTCCATGTCCTTATCCCCGCGAGTTGCTTGTCAGGCCGTATAGGAAAAAATCTTGCCCGGATTCATCAGATTGCGCGGATCGAGCGCGTGCTTGATCGCGCGCATCGCATCGACCGCATCGGCGCCATGCTCTTCGATGAGGAAGTCCATTTTGTGAAGCCCGATGCCGTGCTCGCCCGTGCACGTGCCGCCCATTGCCAGCGCCCGCTCGACGACGCGCCGGTTCAGCCGCTCGGCCTCGGCGAGCTCGTCGGGCTTGGCGGGATCGATCAGCATCGCCACGTGGAAGTTGCCGTCGCCGACGTGGCCGACGATCGGGCAGGGCAGCGGCGAGCCGCGCAAGTCGTCTTCGGTCTGAACGACGCATTCGGCGAGCCGCGAAATCGGTACGCAGACGTCGGTCGTGACGGCGCGGCAGCCGGGCTTCAGCTGGAGCATGGCAAAAAACGCGTTGTGACGCGCGTTCCACAGGCGGCTTCGTTCCTCGGGCCGAGTCGCCCACGCGAAGCCGCTGCCGGCGTGCTCGGCGGCGAGGCTTTCCACGCGCTCGGCCTGCTCCTTCACGCTCGCGTCGGTGCCGTGGAACTCGAAGAAGAGCGTCGGCGATTCGGTGAATGAGAGATTCGAGTGACGGTTGATCGCCCGGATAGCAAGCGCATCGACGAATTCGACGCGCGCAACCGGCACGCCGAGCTGAATCGTTTCAATAACGGTCTGCACCGCCTCGCCCATCGACGGAAAAGCGCACACGGCTGCCGATACCGCTTCGGGCTGCGGGTAAAGGCGCACGGTAACTTCGGTGATGACGCCGAGCGTGCCTTCCGAGCCGACGAAAAGCCGCGTGAGGTCGTAGCCCGCTGACGATTTGCGCGCGCGCGTGCCCGTCTTCACGACACGGCCGTCGGCGAGCACGACCGTGAGGCCAAGCACGTTCTCGCGCATCGTGCCGTAGCGCACGGCGTTGGTGCCCGAGGCGCGCGTCGCCGACATGCCGCCGATGCTCGCGTCCGCCCCTGGATCGATGGGGAAGAAGAGGCCGGTGTCGCGCAGCGCGTCGTTGAGCGTCTTGCGCGAGACCCCGGCTTCGACGGTGGCCGTCAAGTCTTGCGCGTCGATCGACAGCACGCGGTTCATCCCCGACAGGTCGACCGAGATGCCGCCTTCCACGGCGAGCAGATGCCCTTCGAGCGACGAGCCGTTGCCGTAGGGGATGAGCGGCACGTCATAGCGCGCGCACAGCTCGACGACGGCGCGCACCTCGTCGGTGCGCTGCGCGAAGACGACAGCGTCGGGCGGCAGCGGATCGAACGGCGACTCGTCGCGCCCGTGATGGGCACGCACGGCGGGCGCGGTGGATACGCGCTCACCGAAAACGGCTTGGAGCGCGGCGAGCAGCTCGGCGGGCAAGGGGCGCCTCGGGCGAGCCGCGACCGGCGGCACGGGGTGATTCACGGAAGTCGTCTCCTCGCGCGGCGGCGCCTTCGGGCGCTGCGCGCTTCGCGTCGCTAGGTTTGGTTTTTTGGGGTGGTCGGTGACCGCGATGTCATGGCTCATGGCTCGCGGTTTGAGCGGCTTCATTTTACGCCGATAGCGTGACGTCAAAATGCGTGCAAGTCCCGGGGGGGCTTAAGTCCCGACACCTATAATGAGAAGGTTATGCGCCGCCCGGCGCCTACATTCCGGCGCCCCGCGCCAAGATGAGGACGAGGAGAACCACCACGATGGGCCACCGCTTGAGCAAGATCGCGACCCGCACCGGCGACGACGGCACGACCGGCCTCGGCGACGGTAGCCGTGTCCGCAAGGACAATGCCCGCATTGCGGCGATGGGAGACGTCGACGAGCTCAATTCGCAGATCGGCGTGCTGCTTTGCGAAACGCTGCCTGACGATGTACGCGAGGCGCTGATCGCAATCCAGCATGATCTTTTCGATCTCGGCGGGGAAATTTGCATCCCGGGCCACGTGATGATCGGCGACGCGCATTTGGCGCGGCTCGATGCCTGGCTTGCGCATTACAACGCGGCGCTGCCGCCGCTCAAGGAGTTCATCCTGCCGGCCGGCACGCGCGCGGCATCGCTGTCGCACGTCTGCCGCACGGTATGCCGGCGCGCCGAGCGCTCGATTGTCGTGTTGGGCGCTGCTGAGCAGCTCGAAGCTGCGCCCCGTCGCTACGTCAACCGCCTCTCCGACTTGCTGTTCGTGCTCGCGCGGGTGCTCAACCGCGCCGGCGGCGGCAGCGACGTGCTGTGGGAGCCGGAGCGCAGCGTGAAGTGAGATGAGGAAGGCGCCGCTCCGGCACGGGTGGCCGGAGCGGCACGTCAAGAGGGAAGAGAAATGTCCCCCTGCGACAAAGTGTCTTCTGGATAGTCGGGGTTTAAGATGTATTCTTCGTGCATGTTTAACGATGGAATGCAAAAATGACTTCCCAGCTTACGGCCGACCAAATCACGCGCGTCAAGGCCACCGCGCCCGTCTTTGCCGAGCATGGCGCGGTAATCACGAAGCACTTCTACCAGCGCATGTTCAAGTACCGGCCTGAGTTGAAGAATCTCTTCAATCAGACGCATCAGGCGAACGGCAGCCAGTCCGACGTGCTCGCGCGCGCCGTGTACGCCTACGCGGCCAACATCGACAATCTGGGCGCGCTTGGCTCCGCAGTCGGGCGCATTACGCAAAAGCACGCAAGCCTCAACATCCGCCCTGAGCACTACCCGATCGTCGGTGAGCATCTGCTCGCGTCGGTGGTTGAAGTGCTCGGCGATGCGGTCGATGAGGCCACGCTCGAAGCCTGGCGCGTCGCCTATGCGCAGCTTTCGGCGATCATGATCGGCGCCGAGGCCAAGCTGTACGAAGGCGCAGCCTGGAGCGGCTATCGGCCGTTCATCGTCGCCCGCAAGGAAGTCGAGAGCGACGAAATCACGTCTTTCTACCTGACCCCCGCCGACGCCCCGAAGGAAGTCCCCTTGGGGGGCGCCCCGAAGGAAGTCCCCCAAGGGGACGGCTCGTCGGTCTGTGATTTCAAACCGGGCCAGTTCGTCACCGTGAAGCGCTATGTGGGTGAGCTCGGCGTCAACCAACCGCGCCAGTACAGCCTGTCCGACGCGCCGAATAACCAATGGCTGCGCATCTCGGTCAAGCGCGAAGCGGGCCGCGAGGCGGTGCCGCCGGGGCGTCTGTCGACGCTGCTGCACGACGGCGTGGAAGAGGGCGCCATCGTGGAAGTGACGGCGCCGATGGGCGATTTCGTGCTCGATCGCACGAAGACGACGCCGGTCGTGCTGATTTCCGGCGGGGTCGGCCTGACGCCAATGGTGTCGATGCTGTCGACCCTTGCCGCCGAAAATAGCAAGCGGCGCGTCGCCTTCGTGCATGCGTGCCGCAATGGCCGCGTGCATGCGTTCAAGTCGTGGCTTGCCGAGATCGTGGCGCAGCGGGCGAACGTGTCGCGCGCCGTGTTCTACGAAGAGGTGAGGCCATCGGACCGCGCGGGCGTCGACTACGATTTCATCGGCCGCCTGGACCTTGCGCGCATCGCCGAGCAGGCAGTCCTGCCTGATGCTGATTACTACCTGTGTGGTCCGATCGCATTCATGCAAGTGCAGCGCCAGGCCCTGGTTGCGCTGGGCGTCGATCCGGCCCGCATCCACAGCGAAGTATTCGGCACGGGCACGCTCGAATAGGCAGGCTTGAGTCGGATGGCGGCTGGCAAGCGGGCAAAGCGCCTGGCTCGATGGGGAGCCGGGCGTTTTCGTCTGGAGCCGGCACGCCGGCACGTCAATCGCACGGCAATCGACGCGAGTGCGCGACTAGCCTCGTCGGTTCGCACCACCGCGTGAATTCGTGAATGTGTCGGCGATGAACCTGGCGAGAGACCCGGTCCACGCCTGTCGCATAAAACGCCCCGCCGGTCAGTTTCCGCTGCCGCGCGTGATACGTCGCTGCCGCACGCTTTCGGCGAGCCCCTCCAGCACCGCCACGCTTTCGTCCCAGCCGATGCACGCGTCGGTGATGCTCTGCCCGTACGTGAGCGCGCAGTTGGGCTGCAAGTCCTGGCGGCCGGCCACGAGATGCGATTCGACCATCACCCCGACGATGCGCTCGTCGCCCGCCGCGACTTGCCGGCCGATATCGGCGCAAACCGGTATCTGGTTCTCGTGCTTCTTCGAGCTGTTCGCGTGGCTCGCATCGATCATCAGGCGCGCCGCGAGCCCGGCGCGGCCAATGTCGGTGCACGCCGCGTCGACGCTTGCCGAGTCGTAGTTCGGCGTCTTGCCGCCGCGCAGGATCACGTGGCAGTCCTCGTTGCCGGCCGTCGACACGATCGCCGAGTGCCCCCCCTTCGTCACCGACAGGAAATGGTGCGGCTGCGACGCGGCCTTGATCGCATCGACGGCGATCTTCACGTTGCCGTCCGTGCCGTTCTTGAAGCCGACCGGGCACGACAGGCCCGACGCCAGCTCGCGATGGATCTGGCTCTCCGTCGTGCGCGCGCCGATCGCGGCCCAGGCCACAAGATCGGCGAGATATTGCGGCGTGGTCATATCCAGGAACTCGGCGCCGGCGGGCAGTCCGAGATTGTTGACGGCGGAGAGCACGTTGCGCGCGAGCCGCAGGCCCTTGTTGATGTCGAAGCTGCCGTCGAGATCGGGATCGTTGATCAGGCCTTTCCAGCCGACGATGGTGCGCGGCTTCTCGAAATAGACCCGCATCACGATCTCGAGCCGGTCGGCGAGACGCTCACGCAACGAGACGAGACGCGTGGCATATTCGACCGCGGCAGCGGGATCATGGATCGAGCAGGGGCCGACGATGACGAGCAGGCGATCGTCGGTCCCTGCTCCGTCCACGATCCCGTCGCAGCCGTGGAATATGCCGCGCGCCTTGCCGCCTTGCGCGAGCGACTTGCCGACCGACTCGAGATCGTGATGCGGGTCTATTTCGAGAAACCGCGCACCACGGTGGGGTGGAAGGGAC
>DASZGN010000352.1:0-2675 GCA_035938775.1 Trinickia sp. | reverse complement strand
CGGCCTTCGCGCATGACGATGATGCGATCCGACACGCCGAGCACCTCAGGCAGTTCGGAAGACACCATCACGACCGCGCAACCGCGCTCGGCCAGCTCATGGATCACGTGGTAAATCTCGTGCTTCGCGCCGATGTCGATGCCGCGCGTCGGCTCGTCCAGAATCACGACCTTGATGTCGGGCTCGGCGAGCCAGCGCGACAGAATCGCCTTTTGCTGATTGCCGCCCGACAGAAAGCGAATCTTCTGGCGGCGATGCGGCGTCTTGATCTTCAAGCGGTGAATGAAACGATCGGCCGTCTGCGCTTCTTTCGCGCGATCGAGAAAGAGCCCCGCGCGCAAATCGTGGCGACGGCAACTGATGTTGATGTTCTCGGCGACGGAGGCGATCGCGACGATGCCCTCCTCCTTGCGGTCCTCGGGGCACAGCACCATGCCGTGGCGAATCGCATGCGTCGGGCTCTTCACATCGATCGTCTCGCCGTCGAGCGCAACGCGCCCGCCGCGTTTTTTCTCGGCACCGTACACAAGGTGCATGAGCTCACTGCGCCCCGCGCCGACAAGGCCGAAAACCCCGACGATCTCCCCCGCGCGTACCTCGAAGCTGGCCGGCGCATCGAGCCCGGGGCCGTCGAGCGCATCGACCGACAAGCGCACCGCGCCCGGCGGACGTGGCCGCCAGTCGTAGATGTCGGAGATTTCGCGGCCGACCATCTCGGCGACGAGCGTCTCGCGCGTCACCTCTTGCATCGATCGATGCGAGGCGATCTTGCGGCCGTCGCGAAAGATCGTGCACGAATCGCAGAGCGCGTAGATCTCGTCCATGCGATGCGAGATGTAGATGAGCGCGCGGTTATCGGCTTGCAGATCGCGCACGAGCTTGAAGAGCACCTCGGTTTCGCGGTGCGAGAGCGAGCTCGTCGGCTCATCGAGCGCAATCACGCGCGCGTTGCGCAAAAGCGCCTTGCAGATCTCGACCATTTGCCGCTGCGCGATCGACAGGCGCTTTAACTTCGCGTTGGGATCGAGATCGACGCCCATCGCGGCGAGCCGCTCGCGCACGAAACGCTGCGCGCCGCGCTTGTCGACCCACCCGAACGTGCTCGGCAGGCGGCCGAGCAGCAGGTTTTCGGTGACCGTGAGATCGGGCACGTACTGCAATTCCTGATGGATCACGGCGATGCCCGCCGCGATCGACGCCGCCGCGTTCGGAAAGTGCACCTCGTGCCCGTCCATCATGATGCGGCCCGAGTCGGGCTGGTATTCCCCGCCGAGCACTTTGAGCAGCGTCGACTTGCCCGCGCCGTTCTCGCCCATCAAGCCGTGCACCTCACCCGCATCGACTTCGAATGAGACGCCGTCGAGCGCGCGCACGCCCGGAAACACCTTGCCGATATTGTCAAAACGCAGCGTTGCCGACATTTCGCCTTACCTCGTACTGGATGAACATCTTGCCGGCCGCCACAGCTCGGGGCTGCGCTCGGCCGGCAATGCTTGCCGCTTCGCGTTACTTGGCGGCGAGGCCCATCTTTTCGCGCACGTCGCCGACGTTCTCACGCGTGGCGAGCATGCCCGAGGTGAGCGTGAGCTTCGGCGGCTCCTTGGCTTGCGTGATCCACGCGTACATCAGATCCGAAGTCTCTTCGCCGTGACGTTTCGGGCTGATGATGACAGTGCCATAGAAGCCCGTCGGCTCCGGCTTCTTGAACTCATTTAACGCCGAATCCGAGCCACCGATGCCGATGCCGATCATGTTGTCGGCCTTGAAGCCCCGGCCTTCCGCGGCGCGCACGGCGCCGAGCACGGCTTCGTCGTTCAGGCCATAGGCGACCCAGTGCTTGAACTTCGGATTCTTCGTGAGGGCGATGTTGGCCGCGTTGAATGCGTTCTCGGTGTCGGTCTTCGCTTGCGGCGCGGCGATGACGTTCGCCTTCGGGAAGCCGGCGGCAACGAGCGCGTCGGTCGCACCCGTCGTGCGGTCATGGGCGGTCGGCAGTTGCTCGTAGGTGACATCGATCGCGCCCACATCCTTCATGTCCCAGCCGCGCTTCTTGATCTCGGCGGCAATGCCTTCGCCCACCTGCTTGCCGATGTTGTACGCGGAGATGCCCATGTGCGGCACCGCTTCGATCGGCTTGCCCACGCCGTCGACCAGACGGTCGTCGACCGTCATGATCTTGAGCTTGTCGGCTTTCGCTTTCGCGACGATGCCCGGCCCGAGCTTCACGTCAGGCGTGCAGATGATGAAGCCCTGCGCCTTTTGCGCGGCGAGATTGTCGATGGCGCTCATCACCTTCTCGCCAGACGGCGCACCGATCTTCACGAGCGTAAAACCCTTTTCCTTCGCGGCGATCTCGGCGAACTTCCACTCATCCTGGAACCACGGTTCTTCCGGCTGCTTCACCAGAAAGCCGATCTTCACCGGATCGGCCGCCTGCGCTGCCGGTGCGCCGACGAGGACGGAGGTCATCGCCGCCGCGGCCAGTGTGAGGAAAAGTCTGCACTTCGTCATGCCTGTCTCCTGTTTGATTGAAGGTATCGGCCGCGTTTGTGTTGTTTCGGATGGCTCACGCGGCCAGTGCGTCATCCGGGTCGAGCGTTAGTGCTTCTTCTGTCGTTCTTGCCGTACTTGTTTGTTGCTCGTTGTTGCTTTCGCTGCGTTCGTTTTATTCGTTG
>DASZGN010000351.1:0-2769 GCA_035938775.1 Trinickia sp. | reverse complement strand
GCGGCATGGTCCGCCATGCCGCGCCGCTACCCGTCCTATCAAACCTGCCATCGGCGCTTCAAGGCGTGGCACGCCTCCGGCGTGTTCAAGCACGTGCTCTTTCAGCTTTATGGCGACGCAAGCACGGTGTTGTGCGAAACGATGAAGGTGCGCATGCGCGCGAAAACCAACCCGGTCACGAAGGAAGGACCTGTGGCGGCTTTTGCGAGCGTCGAGGCACCCACTCTGGCCTATATGGCGTCGCTGCGGCGCGCCGCGTGATGTCCGCTCCCGCAGGGTTCCGCGAACCGGGGCCCGCGAGGCGACACATAAAAACGAGATCGGCCGGCGAGGATATCGCCGGCCGCCATCGTTGCGTTCGTGAAACCGCTCGGGGCAGCGCTTAGTTCAGCGCCTGTAGTTGACGGACCCAGGTCTGCGACCGCCCGAGGAGCGAAATGCCGATATAACCGCGCACGACAAGCTTCTGCCCGTTCTCTTCGAGATGCATCTTGCACCGGTAGATCTTGCCGTTCTCGGGGTCGAGAATATTGCCGCCATCCCAATCGGAGCCCGCCGGCTTCATGTCCTTGATGATCGTCATGCCGAGGATCAGCTGATCCTTGCGATCGTCCGTGCATGCGGTGCAGCGGCGATCCGGGGTGTCGTTCGCATTGAGTCCCTTGATGACCTTGCCGCTCAGCGTGCCGTCGTTGCTCGCCGTGATCTGCACGAGCGCTTTCGGCTGATTGGTGTGATCGTCGACGGTCTGCCAGACACCGACAGGGCTGTCGGCGCCTTGCGCGAACGCCACGGTGGCGCTCGCAAGCAGCATCCCTGCCAGGGCGGCACGCTTCGCCGCGTTGAAGGCCATCGTCATTGCGTGGTGCGAGAAGTGCATCATGTCGTCCTCCTTGGGGGTGAGTCGTCTGTCTGTTGTAAGCGCCGCGGCGTCGATACCCGGATGCACAGCGTCTATTGGAATGTGCGCAGCATACGCGCGAAAATCGGACCCTCGCTTGATAGTGGTACCTCTAATCAGATTGCGGCGTCGTTAATTGAGCTGGTATGAAAACGTCGCGTTGATGCGGGGGCTGCGCTGCGGGCTCTCGATCGGGGCGTCGGCCAGCGCTTTGGCCACCGATATGTCGAGACTGTAGTACTTGCCGTCCGTCATACGCAGGCCGAACGCGATCGACGCCAGCTTGTTCGGTGCGACGGGTCCCGTATGCAGATAGGCACGCGCCATATCGAAAGAAACGTAAGGCGTGAGCGTATGCAGATAGCGCAGCGTCAGCGCGATCGTGCGATTGAACTCGAACGACGCGCCCCAGCCCGAGTCGCCCGACACTTCGCCGGGCTCATAGCCGAGCGCGAACCTTTGTGCGCCAAAGGAGATCTGCTCGGAGGTCGGCAGCGAATCGGGGCTGTACTGGCCGGTCAGCGCGATCTTCGTGCCGATCTTGAATGGCCATTCGTTCGTCTGCGAGAAGCTCGCGCCCGTGCGCACGAAGGTGAGCGACACAGGGTTCACGACGGTCGCGCCCGGCACATTGGTGTCGCCCGCTTTCGATGCGCCAAGCACGTCGAACGCCTTCGCGACATTCACGCTCGCACGGCGGACCTGGCCGGCGCGCACATCGGCGTAGTCGATCTGTGCCTGCAGCACGCGCACCTGGGAACGCAGCCCGAATTGTGCCCCGTTGAGCTCGTTTTGGTAGCGGTTTTCGTCGTGCGCCGCGTATCCGCTAATCGTGCCGATCACACTGCGCGCATCGCTCAGATACATCGGATAGGCCGCCGATACGCCCAGTTTGTCGGTGATGACCGTGCGCCGGACGAACGAGGGCAGGCCGGGATTGTCGACCGGATTGCCATGGTAGTGCGAAGCGGTGATGCCCGCGACGAGTCCTTGCGAGCCGAGCGGCAGCGCACCGTTCGCCGCGACGTAGGTCTGGTTGTCGCGCCCCTTGGGCAAGAGCGCCGAGATGCTCAGTTGTTCGCCTAGCGACGCCAGGCCGTTCTCGGTGACCGTCACGAGCCCTTGCACGCCAGGGTGATGGAAGTCGATGCCGGTGCCGATGTTGAACGCCTTTCGCTCGACGTTCAGCGCGAGCGTGGTCGCGCCGTCGGTGGTCTGCGGCGGCGGCACCGTCGCGGCCACTTTCACGCCTGGCAACAGGCCGAGCGTGTTCACGTAGCGCTCGAACGTCGCGCGCTTGAGCGGCTTTTCGTTGCGGATATGTTCGGCGATCTCGCGAATCTTTTGCTCGGTTCCCCCGGGGTTGCCCGTGATCTTCACGTTCGCCACATAGCCCTCCACAACCGTCACGCGCACGACGCCGTTTTCGAATGTCTGCGCGGGAATGAATGCGAACGACAATGCATAGCCGCGCTCTGCGTAGAGCTTCGTCACGCCGTTGGCGGTTTCGATCAGATCGCCGATCGTAATGTCCTTGCGGACGAGTGGCGCAAAGCGTTGCGCGACTTCGCTGAACGGTATCGCCTTGACGCCGTCGATCTGCACGCTCGAGGGTTTGAGATGGGTTGCCAGCAGCTGCTGAAGTTGCAGTGCCGGCTGCTGTACCTGCACCGTCACGCTCGGCGCCTTGCTCGGCGCGTTGACCTGCGGCAGCGCTTCGAGCGGATTGCCGTTCGCGGCGGGACGGGTTTGCGCGAGCGCGTTGTTGATAATGCCCGCCGCCATCAGCGCGAGCCAGATCGTTTGCTTTGCATTCCTTATCATTGTGTCCTCGTTGGCCGTCTTTTGTCGCGGACATGCAGCCGGCT
>DASZGN010000350.1:0-5243 GCA_035938775.1 Trinickia sp. | reverse complement strand
GACGGCGGGCGCAACAGTCCATTGGCCGCGGCCGCGCAGGCGGTCGAACTTGAGCCGAGGGTCGTCGAACACCCCCGGAATCGTGACGCCGGCATTGACCGCATCGAGCGTGATCGTGCCGTGCGTCTGGTCGGCGTCGATGCTGCCCCGCAGATTTTCGAAGCCGGGCAGACCGGCGCGCGGATGACCGGTGGGCGAGAGTCCCGGCGGGGGCTCCTGCGCCGCGACGCTGATGCCTTGCAGATCGCCCTTCACGCGGTAGCGGATGATGGGCGCCGCGCCGCTCACGCGCTGCTCGCTGGCCGCCGTCTCGTTTTCGGGCCGCGCGCGCTCGAGTTCGAACGTGTAGTTCTCGACGAGCCCGCGAGGATCGAAGCGCACGAGCACGTTCAGAAAGCGGGGCGGGACCGGCAGCGCGCGGCTGAATTCGGCGAGCACGCCGAGATCGACGCGATCGCCCGTCACGCTCATCAACTGACCGTGTTCCACGTTCGCGATGCGATAGCGGCCTGTCAGCGTCTTGAGCGCGAGCGTGCGCACGACGGGTGTGCCATCGGCAAGCGGGGGCTGACCGAGCTCGGCGAGCAGGTTCGTGAGTCGCAGGCGGTACTCGCGCTGCGGGTCGATATCGAGGGCCCAGCCGAAGTGCGCGATGGGGACGTCGAGCTTCGGCTGCGCCGGACGCACGCGCAGCGCCACGTCGTAGCCTTGCAGCTCGCCGTGCGCCGAGCGCAGATGGCCGCCAGAAAAGCTGGCCCAGATCGCGTTATCGATACCCCCGGCATACATCTTGAGCGGCAAGTCGACATAGCACGCGAGCGTCGGCAGATCGACGGTGCCCGTCGACACGTAGGCTTGCCCGGTCCAGTTTTGCGGCTTGCCGATCGCGTGGAGCGCCCGATGGTGAAAACGTGCTCGGAAGTCGAGCGGGCCTTTGAACAGCGTGCCCTCGGCCGGCGCCTGCAACGCAATGCGATGCTCGAAGCCGTTATTCAGGATGGCCACGCGGATGTCGCGCAGCGCGAGCTCGGGCGCGTCTTTTTTCGCGTCGCGCCAGCGCAGCGTGCCGCCGCGCAGCACGATCGCCTGCTGCGAAAGGAGCCAGGTCGAGAAAGTATCGTTGCCCTTGTGCGTCGTCGGCACTTGCACGCCGGCAATCGACAGCGAGCCGTCGGTCGCGCGCGCGACGAGCACGTCGGGCTTCTCGACGATCAAGCTGGAGAGCACCGGCTTGCCGCGCACGAGCGACGTCCACGAGACAGTGGCCGTTGCTTGCGGCACGGCGAGCGCGACATCGCCGTGGCTGTCGCGAATGGTGAGGCCGGTTACGTCGATGCCGGGCTCGTAGCCCAACCAGTGCGGCGCGAGCCTGGTTATACGAACGTTCGCGTGCAGCTTTTCGGAAACGATGGTTTCGATGCGCGGGCGGAAATCGTCGATGCGCGGCAAGAGCACGTAGCGCAGGCCGAGATAGCCGGTCGCCGCGACGCAATAGACCACCAACGCGGTGGTGGCCGAGATCTTGAGCGTTTGACGCAGCAGCCGATGATCGTGACGCGCATGTCCGACAACGGCGGCTTCGGCGGTTTGCTTGCTGTCGGACATACTGCTGCGAATCGGGGATATGGTAGTTTGGCGTCTCGGACGCCGAAATGTATCACACGCCTTCTCGGCCTCGACGACCCAGCGGGACGGCCAAGGCACGGTATTGATGTTGCACCGATTCGGCGTGCGGCGCACGACTGATTTGCCGCCAAAATATTGCGCGCGTCGGCGCGCTCGAACGCCGCCGGCGAGCCGTGGTGCCTGATTGATCTGCAACAAGCGAGCCACCTGAAATTTCCCCGATGACGCCTGCCCCTTTGTTGAGTCCCAGCTATTCCTCCTACGCCGCGCGGGCGATCTCGGCACGGCCGCAGCTTGCCGAGCGCATCGCCGAATGGGCCGCGGCGCCGGTCACGCGCGAGCGCATCGATGCACGCTTTGACGCACTCGTCGCGGATGAGCGCGCCAAAGTCGGCTTGGCGGATTCGACGCCGCTCCCCGACGCCCCGAAGGACGTCCCCCGCCCCGAAGGAAGTCCACTTGGGGGATTGGGGGAAGAGGCATTGCGCCGCGTGCTGCGCCGCCTGCGCACCGACGTCTTCTGCGCGGTAATGGAGCGCGACCTCGCGGGCCGTGCCGACGTGGCCGAGGTGACCGGCACGATGACCGATCTTGCCGAAGTGTCGATCCAGCGCGCGCTCGCGGTGTTATCGAGCGAGCTCGAAGCGCTCTACGGCGAGCCCCGGGGGCCGAACGGCGAGCGGCTGGTACTCGGCGTCGTCGGCATGGGCAAGTTGGGCGGGCGCGAGCTGAACGTGTCGTCGGACATCGACCTGATCTTCGTCTACGAAGACGACGGCGAAACGGCGGGCGCCGCACGTGCGCCGATTGCGACGCAGGAGTACTTCACGCGGCTCGGGCGCCGGCTGATCGGCGCGCTCGCCGAGCCGACCGCCGACGGTTACGTGTTTCGCGTCGACATGCGGCTGCGCCCGAACGGCGATGCGGGGCCGCTCGCATGCAGCCTCGGCATGCTCGAGGAGTATTTCTATGTGCAGGGCCGCGAATGGGAGCGCTATGCCTGGATCAAGGGGCGCCTCGTCTCGGAGGGCGAGAGCGAGGCGGCCAAGCGTCTCGCGGCGCAGCTCGACGCGCTCGTGAAGCCGTTCGTTTATCGGCGCTATCTCGATTTCGGCGTGATCGGCGCGATTCGCTCGCTGCATCGGCAGATCCGTGAAGAGGCGCGGCGCCGCGCGTCGATGCGCCCCGACAAGGCCGACGACATCAAGCTCGGTCGCGGCGGCATCCGCGAGATCGAGTTCAGTGCGCAGGTGTTCCAGCTGATTCGCGGTGGCCAGGATGCCGGCTTTCGCATACGGCCGACGCTTCACGTTCTGCGCTATGCGGCCGAGCGCGGTCTGATCGCGCCGTCGGTGTGCGCCGATCTCACGCACGCCTATCTTTTCTTGCGCGAACTGGAGCACCGGCTCCAATACCGCAACGACGCGCAGACGCACGCAATGCCCGTCGATCCCGAGGAACGCGCGCGGCTGGCGGCGTCGCTCGGCTTTGCCGACTATGCGGCGCTGGCGGCGAAGCTTGACGGCTGCCGCGAGATCGTCGAAGCGCAGTTCGATCAGATCTTCTCCGACAAGACGCCCGCGCGCGGCGACGGCTGCGCCGCCGAGGAGAGCTCGGCGGCCTCGGTGTGGGGCGAGGTGCTCGAGGACGAAACCGCCGACGACGCGCTCGTGGCGCGCCTCACCGAGGTCGGCTTCGCGGATGCCGGCGAGCTGCATGCGCGTCTTCGCGGGGTTCGTCGATCGGCCCGCTACATGGGCTTGCCCGAGCGCAGCCGCGAGCGCTTCGACACGATCGCGCGGCGTGCGCTCGACGCAGCGGCTCGCTTGGAGCCGGCCGACAAGCGCGGCTCGACGCTGGCACGCCTGTTCGATCTGCTCGAAGCGGTGGGCCGGCGCGGCGCGTATCTCGCGCTGCTCAATGAATACCCGGCGGCGCTCGAGCGGGTGCTTGCGGTGCTGGTCGCGTCGCGCTGGGCGGCCGGCTATCTGATCCGCCATCCGCAACTGCTCGACGAGTTGCTCGACGACGAAGCGATCGCGAGTCCTTTCGATTGGGACGAGTTCAAGAAGTCGCTGCGCGCGCGATTGGCGGCGGCCGACGGGGTCGAGCAGCAGATGGATCTTCTGCGCCACGCGCACCAGGCGGAGGTGTTTCGCATCTTGCTCATCGACCTGGCGGGCAAGCTTACCGTCGAGCAGGTGAGCGACCGGCTCTCGGAGCTTGCCGATTCGGTGCTGGATGTGACGATCGAGGCGGTCTGGAAGCAGCTCGCGAAGCGGCACCGCGAAGCGCCGCGTTTTGCGGTCATCGCGTACGGGAAGCTGGGCGGCAAGGAGCTCGGCTACGCATCCGACCTCGATCTGATCTTCTTATACGACGACCCGGATGAAGCGGCCGCCGACATCTACGCGACGTTCACGCGGCGCCTCATCACGTGGTTCACCACAGCGACGGGCGCGGGCACGCTGTTCGATGTCGATCTGCGGCTGCGCCCGAACGGCGAGTCGGGGCTCTTGATCACCGATCTGGACGCGTTTCGCCGCTATCAGTTGCGCGAGGGCGACGCGGCGAACACGGCGTGGGTCTGGGAGCATCAGGCGCTGACAAGGGCGCGCTTCTGCGCGGGCGATGCGGGTGTTGGCGCCGAATTCGAGTCGATCCGCGAGCGCGTGCTGACGACGCCGCGCGAGGCCGGCCCGCTAGCGGCGGAAATCGTGGCGATGCGCGAGCGAGTCGAGGCCGGGCATCCGAACCGCAGCGAGCTGTTCGATCTGAAGCACGACCGCGGCGGCATGGTCGACATCGAGTTCATCGTCCAGTACTGGGTGCTGCTGCATGCGACGCGGCATCCGGAGCTGATCCGCAACACGGGCAACATCGCGCTCTTGCGCGAGGTGTCGCATTTTGGGCTGATGAGCGCGGAGGAAGCGGAGACGGTCGGGGGGGCGTATCGCACTTACCGGAAGCTGCAGCACAGGCTGCGGCTTGATGGGATGGAGACGGCGCGCGTCGCCCATGAGCGGATCGCCGGCGAGCGTGATGCGGTGCTTGCGCTGTGGCGGCGGGTTTTTGGGGGCTGAAAAAACGGCAGCGGGGCGGAAAGGCGGAGGGATGTAAGCATTAAAGGGCTGGCGCTGCAGCGGGTGAGGCCATGTTTAACGATTACCTACGGTTCATTGACTCGCTTGACGCAGGAAATGCGAATGCAAAATTTTTTCGAAAGCCCGTTCAAGGGAAAACTGCTTTCTGAGCAGGTGACCAATCCAAATATCATCGTCGGTCGCTACAGCTACTATTCCGGCTATTACCACGGGCACTCATTTGGCGAGTGTGCGCGTTACCTAACGTCAGATCGCACCGACGTCGACAAACTCATCATTGGCAGTTTCTGCTCGATTGGGAGCGGAGCAACTTTCATGATGGCCGGTAATCAGGGACATCGCAATGACTGGGTGAGCACATTCCCCTTCTTCTACATGAAGGAAGAGGCGGCCTTTGCTGGCGCCCATGATGCCTTTGAGCCTGCGGGCGATACGGTGGTTGGGAGCGATGTCTGGATTGGCTCGGAAGCCATGATTATGCCGGGCATTCACATCGGCGATGGCGCAGTGATC
>DASZGN010000349.1:0-8383 GCA_035938775.1 Trinickia sp. | reverse complement strand
GCGCTTGGCGACCTCGACAAGCAGCAGTCCGCGCACGATTGGCTCGCATTGCGGCCCGATGGGTTGCCTTCCATCGAAAACTGGGATGTCGACCCCGACGCGCCCGCGAAACCGCCAAAAGGGCTCGAACGGGCCGTCATCGACACGCCCGCCGGCCTGCACGGCAGTCGGCTCACCGTCGCGCTCGGGCTGGCCGACAAGGTCATCGTGCCGCTGCAACCGTCGATGTTCGACATTCTCGCGACGCATCACTTTCTGGAGCGTCTCGCGAAGGAAAAGGCCGTGCGCAAAGGGTCGATCGAGGTCGGCATAGTGGGCATGCGCGTGGATGCGCGCACGCGTTCGGCCGAGCAGTTGCACCGCTTCATCGAGAGCCTTGGGTTGCCCGTGCTCGGCTTCTTGCGCGACACGCAGAATTACGTGCAGTTGGCCGCGCACGGTCTCACGCTGTGGGACGTCGCGAAAAGCCGCGTCGAAAAGGATCTCGAGCAATGGGACGCCATCATCGAGTGGGCGTCCACGTGACGATGCGCGGCAGGCAGCGCCGGGCTCAGGTCCAGTTCTGCACCGGCACGTGCGCGCGGCTGCCCTTCGCCTTGTTGTGCTCGTCGACGAAGACGAGCTTTGGCTCCCAGCCTGCCTTGAGCTCGTCCTCGTCGACCATTGCAAAGGCCGCGATGATCACGAGGTCGCCCAATTGCGCGCGCCGAGCCGCCGAGCCGTTCAGCGAAATCATGCCGCTGCCGCGCTCGCCGCGGATCGCATAGGTGGAAAAACGCTCGCCGTTGTTGATGTTCCAGATGTCGATGCGCTCGTTTTCCACAATGTTCGCTGCCTCGAGCAGATCTTCGTCGATCGCGCACGAGCCTTCGTAGTGGAGCTCGCAGTGCGTGACGGCGGCGCGGTGAATCTTCGATTTGAGCATGTGGCGCTGCATATGAATTTCCCTTGGACGATGGCCGGCGCGACAAGCCCCGTCGGGCTTCGTTGCCGGCGCCGAATGCGTCAGATTTCCAAATTGTCGATGAGGCGTGTCGCGCCCAGTTTCGCCGCGGTGAGCACGACGAGCGGCACGTCGGCTTCGTGCGCGGCGGGCGCAATGAGATCGGCGCGCTTGCGCACCGACACGTAATCGGGCTGCCAGCCGCGTGCGGCAAGGCTCGTCATCGCATCGCGCTCGAGCGCGGCGAAGTCGCGGCTGCCGGCAAGCACCGCTTCGCGCACGCGCGCGAGCGTGGCGGCAAGCATCGGTGCTTCGGCGCGCTCGGCGGCGCTCAGGAAGCGGTTGCGCGAGCTGAGCGCGAGGCCGTCGGCGTCGCGCACCGTCTCGGCGGCGATGATGTCGGTGGGCAGCGCGAACTGCTGGCACATCCGCCGCACGATCATCAGCTGCTGATAATCCTTTTTGCCGAACACCGCGACGCGCGGCTGCACGCACGACATCAGCTTCATCACGACCGTGCACACGCCGGTGAAAAAGCCCGGACGGAACTCGCCTTCGAGAATGTCGCCGAGGTCATGCGGCGGATGCACGCGGTATTCCTGCGGCTCGGGGTACATGTCGCGCTCGGTCGGCGCGAACAGCACGTAGACGTTTTCCTTCTGGAGCTTTTCGATGTCGGCTTCGAGCGTGCGCGGGTACTTGTCGAAATCCTCGTTCGGGCCAAACTGCAGACGATTGACGAAGATGCTCGCCACCACGGGGTCCCCGTGCTGGCGCGCAAGCCGCATCAGCGAGAGATGCCCTTCGTGCAGATTGCCCATCGTCGGCACGAACGCCGTACGGTTCTGGCCGCGCAACTGGTCGCGTAATTCGTGGATCGAGCTGATGACTTTCATGATGGGCTGTGTCAGAGGAGGGCGGCTCGCTTGCGTGGAGCCGTTCCGAAAGCGCGCCGATTGTAGTGGATTTGACCGCGCGTGGCATCGAAATGCGCGTTTCGCCCGCGCGGGCGATGTGGCCCGCGCGTGTTACGCGGGCAAGTACGCGAGGCGCACGTAGATCGGCGCGAATGGCTCGGCCTGCGTGATTTCGATCAGCGATTCGCGCGACAGTTCGAGCATGGCGATGAAGTTCACGATGACGACAGGCACGCCGCGCGACACGTCAAAGAGCTCCGAGAATTCCATGAAACGCACGTTTTGCAGACGCCGCAGAATCACGCTCATGTGCTCGCGCACCGACAGCTCCTCGCGCGAAATCTTGTGATGCTGCACGAGCTTCGCGCGCTTTAGCACGTCGGCCCAGGCGGCGCGCAGGTCGTCGGACGCGACGTCGGGAAAGCGCGGCGTGATGCTCTGCTCGATGTAGACCTCCGCGCGCAGGAAATCGCGCCCGAGCTGCGGGATCTGGTCGAGCCGCTGCGCGGCGAGCTTCATGCGTTCGTACTCGAGCAGGCGCCGCACGAGCTCGGCGCGCGGGTCCTCGGGCTCCTCGCCCGTGTCCGCTTTTTTCACCGGCAGCAGCATGCGCGACTTGATCTCGATCAGCATCGCCGCCATCAGCAGGTATTCGGACGCGAGTTCGAGGTTGGTCTGCCGCAGTTGCTCGACGTAGCCCAGGTACTGCGTGGTGACATCGGCCATCGGGATGTCGAGCACGTTGAAGTTCTGCTTGCGGATCAGGTACAGCAGCAGATCGAGCGGACCTTCGAACGTCTCGAGAAACACCTCGAGCGCATCGGGCGGGATGTACAGATCCTGCGGCAGCTTGAAAAGCGGCTCGCCGTACAGGCGCGCGAAGGCAATGCCGTCGACGGTGTCGGGCGTCGTGTCGGTTGCGGGCGTGCTCAGCGCCGCACCAGGCTCGGGCGCGCGGCGCCCCTCGCCGGTGGAAGACACGCTCAGAAGTTCTGGTAGTACACGTACGACGTTTGCTTCACGCGCGAATCCTGCTGCTTGCTGCGCTCATCGAGGTCGATCGGCTGCTTGTCCCACAACAGCGAGCGGCCGCGGCGCTGCTCTTCTTCCAGCGTGGGCTTTTGTTGCTTCATCTGATTGATAAATTGCGTGATATCCGATTGATACATGGTTCGACAGTCTCGGAAAGTGGGGGAAAAGGCAACGCGTGCGCCGCCGTCTTCAAGCAAACCGCAATTTTAGCGCATGCGGCAATATGCGGAACGCCCGCCATCGCCTGTCGTCCAAAAGCGGGGCATGCGGCTCGCCGGCGGGTCGGCGCGCTGTGGCGCTTGGAGGCACATCGGCGCGAGCGGCGGCCGGCTGGTCGACCGCTATGGTCAAATGGGCGCCAGTGGTTCGTTTGCGCTGCGTGGCCGCCATTGCCCGGCGCGGCGTGCGCACGGCAAACCTGGCTTTTGCTGACTTTACCGGGAGGTGCCGTTTGGCGGAAGTCGTGATCGAATCGTTGCGCATCGCGTGCGCGCTGGGCGCGCCTGACGACAGTTGCATGCGGCCCGTACGACCCAGACGGCCCGTACGGCGCATGGCGCTGCTTGGGCGGATCAAGTCCTCCGGGCTGATCAAGCGGCGGCCGGCCGAGCGCGCACGCTCGCGCAAGCGCTGGCTGCCGCTCGCCATGGGTGGGCTGCTCGCCGTGCTCGCCGCGCCGGCCGCCGCCAAATACGACGTCAAGATCGACGCGCCGCGCACCATGCGCAAACTGCTCGAGAAACATCTGGATATCGCTCGCTTCGCGCAGCGTGAGGAGGTCACGGCAGACCAGTTCGACTTCCTCGTCACGGCCACTCCGCAGCAGGTGCGCGATCTCGCGGCGACCGACGGCTACTTCTCGCCGGTCGTGCGTACCGAAGTGCGCACCGACGGGCGCAAGAAGGATGTGACCGTGCACGTGGACCCGGGGCCGCGCACGACGGTGTCGTCGGTCGACATGACGTTCATTGGGCCGTTAACGACCGAGGATCCGTCGCGCGAAAACGCGGTGCGTTCCGCGTTTTCCCTCCATGCGGGCGATCCGTTCACGCAGGCGGGCTGGAGCGGCGCGAAGGAGGCGGCGCTCAAGAAGCTGCAATCGCACCGCTATCTCGGCGCCAAGATCGCGCGCTCTGAAGCGCGTGTCGATCCGCGCTCGGCGCACGCCGCGCTTTCCGTGGCGTTCGAAAGCGGGCCGACCTTCACGCTCGGCGCGCTCGATGTCTCGGGCACGCGCCGCTACCCCGAGCGGATCGTGACCAACGTCAATCCCGTTGCCGTCGGCGAGATCTACGATGTCGAGCGCATCGCCGAGTTGCAGCGCCAATTGCAGAACACGCCGTATTTCGCGAGCGTCGCGATCGATGTCGGCAGCGACGTCGACAAGCCGCGCGAGACGCCAATCCATGTCAAGGTCAGCGAGTTTCCGTATCACAGCGTGCGCGGCGGCGTGGGCTATGCGACCGATACGGGCGCGCACGTGCAGGGCGCCTACACCTACCTGAACACGTTCGGCGCCGCTTGGCCGTTCACCGTGCAGGGCCGGCTCGACCAGTTGCAGCAATACGGACAGTTGCAGCTGTCGATGCCGCCCGGCGCGCGCGGGTGGGTCAACAGTGCGATCGCGTCCTATACGAGCACCCAATTCGCGGGCACGCGCATCTATAGCGCCCGCGGGGGCCTCCAGCGCGCGCGCGCGTCGCAATTCATCGACTACACGTACTCGATCCAGTACTACGCGGACCGGCTGGCACAGAACATCCATGGCTCATCGACGGCCCACGCGCTCCTGCCGCAGTGGTCGTGGACGCGGCGCAATGTCGACGATCCGCTTTTTCCGCGCTCGGGCAACGTGCTGCACGTCGAGGCTGGCTTCGCGTTCAAGCATGTTCTGACCACGCAGACGTTCGCCCGCGGCTACGCGCGTGGCGAGCAGTATGTGCCGGTGGGCGAACGGGATCTCGTTCTGTTGCGCGCCGAGCTGGGCGGCGTGTTCACGAGCGGCGGCGCGCGCGGCATTCCAGCCTCGCTGCTGTTTCGGGCCGGCGGCTCGAACTCCGTGCGCGGCTACAGCTACGAGACCATCGGCAACCTGGTTGACGGCTCGGTGCTCCCGACGAAGTTTCTGGGTACGGCGAGTGCCGAATATCAGCACTGGTTCACGCACGACTGGGGCGCCGCGGTGTTCTACGATATCGGCGCGGCGGCCGATGCATGGCACGAAAAGACCTTTTTTCCCGGCGTCGGTGTGGGCGCGCGCTGGCGCAGCCCCGTCGGGCCGGTGAACCTCGATCTCGCGTACGGCACGCGCACGAGGAGCGTGCGGCCGTATCTGACGCTTGGCATCGCCTTCTAAGCTGAGCGAATACCGCAAAGGGCTACGCATGACGAACGATCCATCGCCCCCGGCGCCCGAGGGCCGCGGCGATGCCGGGCCCGACGGGACGCCCACCGCGCCGCGGCGCCGCCATCGCATGCGGCGCGTGCTCGCCTGGACGACGCTTGCCGTCGCGCTCGTCGTTGCACTGACGGCGCTCGCGCTTTACGGCGCGCTCACCACCGAGCGCGGTACCCGGCTTGCTTGGCGCGCGGCCGTGGGGCTTTCGGGCGGCCGGCTATCCGGCGAGCTGCGAGGCGGCACACTCGCCGCGGGCGTGCGTTTGGCCGATGTGCACTGGTCAAGCGGCGCGGGCATCGATACGACCGATATCCGCGTCGACCGCGCGCGCGGCCGCTGGGCGCTCACGCGCGCGCCGTGGCGCTTTACCGTCGATGAGCTGAGCATCGGCACAATCGACGCGCGCCTCGCGCCGTCGCCGAAAGCAGGGCCGCTGCGCGCGCCGGGCAGCCTGCGTCTACCGCTTGAGCTGGACGTGCGCGCGCTCGCCGTCGACAAGATACGCGTGAGAAGCGGTGCGTCGGTGACCGAGTTCGACCGGCTGCGCTTTCACGGCGCGAGCGACGGGCAGCATCACCATGCCTCGCTCGATACGCTAGACACGCCGTTCGGCGCGGTCACGGTGCAGCTCTCGCTCGACGGTGCACAGCCGTTCCCGCTGACGGGCGACGCTACGTGGGCCGGCACGCTCGAGAACGAGTCGGCGCAAATGCGCGCGCATGTTTCGGGCACGCTCGAGGCGCTCGTCGCCGAAGTGGACGCGAGCGGCATGAAGCTTGCCGGGCATGCGCACATCGAAGCCGCGCCATTCGCTGACGTGCTCTTGAAGCGTGCGACGCTCGCGTTCGAGCACGTCAACCCGCAGGTGTTTGCGGCCGGCGCGCCGCTTGCGGACTTGTCGCTCGCCGCCGAACTCGCGCCTGAGGCTGGGGGCGGGGGGCGCGTCTTGTCCGGGCCGGTGTCGATCGTCAATGTGGCACCGGGTGCGCTTGCCGAGCATCGATTGCCGCTCGTCGATGCCCATGCCCATGTGCGGCTCGATGCGCGAACGCAGCGCATCGACAACATGCGAGTGCGTTTGGTGAAGGACGCGACGCTTACGGGGGAGGGCACGCTCGTAAGCGGGCGTGGGCGCTTCGATCTGCGGGCCGCGGGGCTCGATCTCAGCATGGTGACGCGGTTTGTCCGGCCTACCGCGCTTGGCGGTCCCATCGGCATATCGCTCGACGGGGCGACGCAATCGGTGTTTCTCGATTTGACCGACTCGCGCGCGCCGCTGCGTGCGCGCGCGCATCTGACGCTCGATCGCACGCACATCGCGCTGCACGAATTTCGCGCCGATGTGGGCAAGGGTCGCGTCGAGGTCAAAGGCGCGCTCGCGCGCGATGCGAAATCGACCTATGAGGTCAGCGCGACACTGAACGATTTCGATCCGAGCCTCATCGCGGCGATGCCGCCCGCACCCGCACCGGGGCGCGCGGTGACGCCGGGCAAGCGGGGCAGGAGCCAGAGAGCGGGTTCGGTGGCCTCGGCGTCTGCTACGCCGTCAACGCCGTCAACGTCATCAACGTCATCAACGTCATCAACGTCATCAACGTCATCAACGTCATCAACGTCATCAACGTCACGCCGCCCGCCGCCCACGGCGAAGGCTTGGCCGCAGGCGCGCGTCACCGGCACGCTCAGCGCCACGGGCGCGCTTGCACCCGCGTTTGCGACGAAGCTGCGCTTCGCACTCGGTGACAGCGTCTACGACGGCTTGCCGCTCACCGGCAAAGGCACCATCGAGCTTGCCGGCGCGCGGCTCTTGCCGAGCGACGCGACGCTATCGATCGCGGGCAACGACATCGACTTGCACGGCAGCTTCGGCACTCCCGGCGATCGTTTGCGCTTTCACGTCGACGCGCCGCAGCTCGAGCGCCTCGGCTTCGGACTTGCCGGCGCCGTGAAGGCGGATGGCGATCTGACCGGCTCGCTCGCGCAGCCCGATATTGCGCTCACCTACGATGCGCGCGGCGTCGCGATCGGCGCGAATCGCATCGGCAGTGCCGTTGGCCGCGCGCGGATCGGCAATGGCGCAACAGGCGCGCTCGAGTTCGTCGCCGACGCGCGCGACGTGCATACGAGCGCCGCCGATCTGGCAACGCTGACGGTGCGTCTTGCCGGCACGCGTGCCAAGCACACGCTCGACGCCGCCGCGAAGGGCACGATGCGCGGCCGCCCCATCGATCTGACGCTGGCAGCGCGAGGCGGGTTTGGGCAGACGCGCGAGGGCCCGCGCTGGGACGGCACGGTGACGCGTTTCGTGAACCGCGGCATGCCGGCGCTCGAGCTGCAAGCGCCGCTCGCGGTGAGCGCCGCACGCGAGCAGGTGACGCTCGGCCCGACGCGGCTCGCGCTCGAAGGCGCCGCCCTGGAGCTCAAGTCGTTCGCTTACGATCACGGCGCCTTGCGCTCGGCCGGCTCGGCGACAAACGTCTCGGTCGGCCGGCTCATTGCCATCCGCAAGGAGATAACGGGTCTCTCGTCGAAGGTGGCAAGCGACCTTGTCCTGTCAGGCGACTGGGATTTCAGCGTCGGCACTACGGCGAGCGGCTACGCGCGGCTCGAGCGCCGCAGCGGCGAGGTCTCCGTCGATACGGGGCATGGCATCGCGCCGCTCGGTATCACCGCGCTTGCCGCGCGTGCCGAGTTCAGCGGCGGCCGGCGGCTCGTCGCCACCGCTCGCGCGGCGGCGAGCCGCATCGGCACCCTCGACGCTTCCGTGAGCGTGCCGCTCATCCCCGATGCGGCGCGCGGCGGCCTGCTCGGCGTGGCCGACGATGCGCCGCTCGCGGGCTCGATCGCGGCGAACTTGCCGACGTTGAAGACGACGGGCGGCCTGCTCGGTCCGACGTATTTGCTCGATGGGCGACTCGCGCTCAATCTGTCGGTGGCGGGCACGATGGCCAAGCCGAACGTCTCGGGCTCGCTCACGGGCGACGGTCTCTCGGCGACCCTCGTCGACCTGGGGCTGCAACTGAAGGACGGCGTGGTTCGCGTCGCGCTGTCGGAGAACCTCGTCGAATTTCAGCATGTCGAGTTTCATGGCGG
>DASZGN010000348.1:0-10041 GCA_035938775.1 Trinickia sp. | reverse complement strand
GCACCGGACTTGACGTCAGCGGGCGGCGGCTCGGTCTGATCGGATGGCTTCGTCGGCAGCGGTGGGACGGTGGGAAGATAAAGCGGCCCGCGTTGCCCGCAACCGCTCAGCGCGGCGCTTGTCGCAACGGCCAAAGCCGCTACAATCGCGCTCATCCTCAAAACCACTCGCATGACTGCCTCTAGATGGCCTGTGAAATGTTTAACCGGCGGAGTTTAGCATGAGCAACAGTGACTACCTTACCCGGGCCGAGGCGGTGCTGGCTGCCATCGAGCGCGGAATCGACGATGTCGATGCCGATATCGAATGCGAGCGCACCGGCAATGTGCTGACGCTCGAGTTCGACAACGGCTCCAAAATCATCGTCAACCTTCAGCCGGCCATGCAGGAAATCTGGATTGCCGCGAAGGCCGGCGGGTTCCACTTCAAATTCGATTCCGGCAAGGGGGAATGGCTCGATACGCGCAACGGCACCGAGTTTTTCGCCGCGCTCTCCGACTATGCGACGCGCCAGGCCGGCGAGCCGGCGACATTCCATAAACCTTGACGGTTCATGACGGTTTGAAGGGGCGACTTTCACGGTCAGTGGTGATCGAATAAGCCCATCACGTGCCGTTTTTCTTCCTCACCTACGCGTTCGGGCACGGAGGCGGCCGCGGCGCCCCCCGAATTTTGCTCGCTGCCGGGCTCGCCATGCGCCTGCGCTTCGGCCGCCCCCGCACTCACGCCCACCGACGCGACGAAACCCTCGCCCGGCAGCATTCCATCGAAGTACAGCTCGCCGTTGACACGCACCACGTCGGCGGGCATGGGAAACTGATATTCGGGCACGTCGCTTAGCGCCTGCCGCATGTAGTCCATCCACACGGGCAACGCGAGCCCGCCGCCCGTCTCGCGATCGCCTAGGCTGCGTGGATTGTCGTAGCCGATCCACGCGATCGCGGCAAGTGTGTGCTGGTAGCCGGCGAACCATGCATCGCGCGAGTCGTTCGTGGTACCCGTCTTGCCGGCCAAGTCGGTACGCCCCAGTTCGTTCGATTTCGCCCCCGTACCGTGCTGCGCGACGCCTTGCAGCAAGCTGTTCATCACGTACGCGTTGCGCGCATCGATCGCGCGCGGCGCGTTGCGCTCGGCAACGATCGGCTGCGCGCGCGCGAGTATGACGCCCTGCAGATCGCTCACTTCGGCGATCAGATACGGATTGACGCGGTAGCCGCCGTTCCCGAACACCGCATAGGCCCCTGCCATTTGCAGCGGCGTGACAAGTCCGGCGCCGAGCGCCATCGGCAGATAGGCGGGATGCCGCTGCGCGTCGAAGCCGAAGCGCGTGATGTAGTGCTGCGCGTAGTGCGTGCCGATATGGGAGAGGATGCGGATCGAAACAAGATTGCGCGACTTCTGCAGCGCGGTTCGCATGGTCATGGGGCCGTCGAAGCCACCGCCATAGTTCTTCGGCTCCCATGGCGTGCCGCCGGTCTCGCCCGCACTGAAAAAGAGCGGGGCGTCGTTGATGACCGTGGCCGGGCCGAGCCCCTTGTCGAGCGACGCCGAATAAATGAACGGCTTGAAGCTCGAGCCGGGTTGCCGCCACGCCTGCGTCACGTGATTGAACTTGTTCTTGTTGAAATCGAACCCGCCGACGAGCGCGCGAATCGCGCCGTCTTGCGGCACGATCGAGATGAATGCGCCCTCGACCTGGGGCAGTTGCACGATCGCCCACTTGCCGTCGTCGCCTTTGACGACGCGCACGATCGCACCGGGCCGAATGCGCGCGTTCGGCTGCGTGCGCGGGCCGAGCGCCGCGGCGGCGAGTCGCAGGCCGTCGCCTTCGATTGTGGCCGCGCTGCCGTCGGCGAGGACCGCCTGCACTGCCTTGGCACTGGCTGCGGTAACGACCGCCGCGACGATGTCGCCGTTGTCGGGCCGCGCGTCCAGCGCATCGGCGATGGCTTCGTCGCGCGCGTCCGCGCTGTCCGGCAGGTCGATGAATGCTTCGGGGCCGCGATAGCCGCGGCGCGCATCGTAGCTCAGCAAGCCGCGGCGCAGCGCGCGATACGCCGTGTCCTGATCGCCCGAGTCGATGGTCGTGACGACGGTGAGCCCGCGCGTGTACGCGTCGTCGTGATATTGCGCATACATGGCTTGCCGCACCATTTCGGCGATGTACTCCGCGTGCACGCTGAATTGCTGCGTTGGCCCCTTGGCGACGACCAGCGGTTCCTTGATCGCGGCGTCATATTGTGCCCGCGTGATGTCGCCAAGCTCGAGCATGCGTTGCAGGATGTACTGCTGGCGCACTTTCGCGCGCGCCGGATTGACGACCGGGTTGTACGCGGACGGCGCCTTCGGCAGCCCCGCAAGCATCGCGGCCTCGGCGATCGTGATGTCCTTCAGTTCCTTGCCGAAATAGACACGGGCCGCCGCCGCGAAGCCGTAAGCGCGTTGACCGAGATAGATCTGATTCATGTAGACCTCGAGAATCTGATCTTTCGTCAGTTCATGCTCGATCTTGTAGGCGAGCATCATTTCGTAGACCTTGCGCGTGTACGTCTTCTCGCTCGACAGGAAAAAGTTGCGCGCGACTTGCATCGTGATCGTGCTCGCGCCCTGCGTCGCATGACCGCTCGACAGCGCCGCCGCGCCGGCTCGCACGACGCCGGCCACGTCTATGCCGCCATGCTCGTAAAAGCGTGCGTCCTCGATCGCGAGGATGGCCTGCTTCAGAAAGACGGGGACGTCATGAATATGGACGACACTGCGCCGCTCGTCGCCGAACTCGCCGATCAGCACGTGATCGGCCGTATAGATGCGCAGCGGCACTTTCGGCCGATAGTCGGTGAGCGCGGCGAGCGACGGCAATTGCGGACTGGCGACGACGAGCGCGTAAGCCACGAGCAGCCCCGCACAGACAATGCACGCGGCCATGAGCCCGGCAAGCCACCACAGCAGCCTGGACAGGAGGCCGCGCTTGCGGTTGGTCTTGGGCGGCGCGGGCGGCGACGAGGAAGGCGGAAGCGGATGCATAGGAAGGCCGGCGAGCAATGGGCGCAATTATATCCGGCATCTTTGCATGCTTTCGATTGGCTTAACGGTCGAGGGTGGGCGGCGGGCGACGCTCTTGGGCGGCTTGGCGTGACGGTTGGCGCCGCGTTGGCCGTTCGGCCGAATGCCGCGCCGCGTGTGCGGCATGCAGAATTTTCTCCAATGCACTCGCACGTGGCCACCGGCGCTTGACTGGGCGGGCGTGCGGCAAGGAGAAGCCATGCTGTTCGGAAACAAATTGCTGCCGGCCGGGCGCCGCTTCGCAGCCGGGATCGACGTCAGCCAGCGCGAAGTGAGGCTTGCGGTGTTGAGCCGCCATGCGAGGCTGCGCGGGGCGCCTGTGCGCGTCGAATGGCTCGGCGTCGCCCCCCTGGCCGCGGGCGCCATGTCGGGCGTGAACATCGTCGATCGGACAGCGGTCGCCGCTGCGATTGGCGCCGTCTTCGCTCAGTGGCGCGAGCGGCGCTCGCAGCGCATGCTGCCATGCGCGATGGCGGTGCCGGGCAGCGCCACGGCAATAGCTTCGGTCGCGCTCGCCCGCGCGCAGGATGCGCAGGGTGGCGCGCTCGAGCGTCTCGAGCCGGCGGTGCTCGCCCAGGCGGAGCGTGTAGCCGGCCTCGAGCGGCACGCGATGGCGCTCGACTGGTTCGTGGACGACGGCGGTGGCGCCTATGGTGCGCCTCCGGACGCTGGCGTCCCGTCCGGGGCGGCCCGCGTGACGATTGCGGCCGCCGCGCGGCAGCATGTCGAAGCCCGCGTGGAGGCCGCTGCGGCGGCCGGCGTTGTGCTGAGCGCCGTCGATGGCGAGCCGCCTGCCGCGCTGCGCGCGCTATGCCATGCGGCCGAACTCGAATTTGAACGGGGCGAGCGCTATGCGGCGATCTGGATCGGCGGCGACGGCATCTACGGCTGGCGCATCGGCGACAAATCGGTCGAGGCCCGCATGCGATACCCGTCGCCCGAATTCGCCGATTTGGCTACCGCCTTGCGGGGCCTGGCGCATGGCGACCAGCTCGATTGGGCGCTCGCGGGCGGCGAGATCGGCTTGCTGGACAGTGTCGGTTTCACGCTAGCCGATGTCGGCGATTTGCTCGGGTGCATGGTGTTGCCATTCGAATGCGCGCCGTTTTGCCAAGGCGCGAGCGGCTGCCAGGCGCCGCCCGAATGGCAGCACGCGCCGACGTTCGCTTTGGCGTTCGGGCTGGCGCTTCGCGGGGTGTCCGAATGACAGCGCACGCGTTGAGCGGCAATGCGCTGCGACCGCCGCCCGGTATCCGCATCTCCGGCTTCAACTTGTTGCCGCATCGGCAGCGCGCCGCTCGCGGGTTGCGCCGCCGCCGCGCCATTGAATGCTTGTTGTCTGCGCTTGCGGGTGTGTTCGCCGCAACGGTTTGGGCCGGCTGGAGCATGTTTCAGCAAGCGCGGCTCGCGGACGAGCGTCGGACGCTCGAGGCTGAACTGGCCCAGCTCGCCGCGCCCGTTGCGGAGTACAAGCGGCTCGACGAGGCGCAAGCGAAAGCGCGTGAGCATGCCGCCCTGGGGGCGAGGCTCGCCCAGCCCCGGGCCCGCCTGCTGGATGTCGTCGAATCGTTGAGCCGCGAGCCTGTTGTCGGGGTGGCCTTGCATGAGCTGAAGCAGACCGACGACGGCATCGAGCTCAAGGCCGGCGTGGCCGGAAGCGAGGCATCTGCCGCATGGATCGAACAACTGAAGCGTGTGCGTAACGTCAAGGAAGTCGAAATGAGCGACCTTCGGCGCGTGGCCGACAGTGCGTGGCACGCGCTCGATGTTGTTGTGCGGCTGCGTTGGGACGTTGCCTCGCCGGCACCTTCGCCGGTTCGGCGTACGGCGTTTTCCGATCGACGAGAAAGACCCGGGAGCAAACCATGAATGCGCTTGGATCGGGCTGGGCGGCGCTTGCACAGCTGTCACCGCAAATGCACGGCATGACGCGACGCTTGGCATTGGCTGCCGTAAGCGGGGCGGCGGCATTTGCGCTCGCCATGTATGGATGGCACGCGAGCGGCGTGCAAGGCGGTCATGCCGAGCGCGCGGCCCTCGACCTGCTGCAGCGACGCGTGAACGATGCCCGTAGTACGCTCGCGAGGCTACCCACTATGCGGGAGGAGGCACAGCTTGGCCTCGCTTTCGCAGACACGGCGCGCCGCACTCGTGGGGAGGACTGGCGCGCGATCTCTGACGCGGCCGCGCAAAACGGCGTGACTCTGCACGCAATGGAGCCTGGGCTTCTCCAAGGGGAGGGAGCGCAGGCGGGGCGTGCCGTGCGCATTGCCGCCCAGGCGAGCTTCGCCGGGCTTGTCTCATTCTTACGGGCGTTGCCGAGCTTGCCCGCGCTCGTCGTGCCGATGGGTATGGTCGTGAAGCGCGAGGCGGATGGGCTCGCCATCGACGCGACACTGCACGTATTCGACGCGTTGCCGTCCGTGCCACATGAAGGCGATGACGCCTCGCATACCGCCAGCCACGCGAGCGATTCATCGCTCGCCGATCCCTTCGGTATGGCGGGCTTGGCAGCCACGGACGCAGTGGGCACGTTGCGCCTCCTGGGTTTGCTGCGCGAGGGCGGTCGCGGGCTCGCGCTGCTCCATACGGAGCAGGGCGTGACGGCCCTATCGACGGGGGATAACGTCGGCGCCGAGCGGATCGTAGGCATTGATGCGCACGGCGTGATGCTCGCGAGTCGCGTCGGCACCCGGTTTTTGACGCTGACCGAGGGCGCGCGATGATGATCAGGCGCGGCTTGCGGTGGGGGCTGGCGATTGTCGGGGGGTGCCTCGCCGCAACGGCGGTATCCGCGACGGTGCCGCCACTGCCGCCCTTGCCACCCGGCATGCTGGCCGACCCAGGCGACGCCGCCGACGCACGGGCGAGCGCGCCTGCTGATTATTCGCCGCCGGGCCAGTTCGACGGCGACGCGATTGCGCCTGGCTGGCTCCGCGATGAATCGCTAACGGAGTCTTCGGCCGACGGCGCCGATGGAACCGACGGCACCGATGGAACCGACGGCACCGATGGAACCGACGGCACCGTTGCGCCGCGCACGGACGGCAAGGCATCGTCATCCTTACCGAACGCCGCGACGATCGAGCCGCTCGAGGGGCCGCCCGTTCCGCTACCGCCTGCGCAAAGAATGAGCGGCCCAAGCGCGGGCCCTATCGGCGGTGCCGTTGGCGAAACCGATAACAAACCCGTCACCATGCATTTTCAAGACGCGGAGCTCGGCGATGTGCTCGACGCATTCGCGCGTTTCACGGGTTTGAACATCGTGTCGAGCGAACGCGTGCGCGGCACGGTATCGCTGCACTTGAACGAGGTGCCGTGGCGTACGGCGTTCGATACGCTGCTCGATGTCAACGGCCTCGCGATGTCGCGGCGCGACAACGTGATCTGGGTGGCGCCGCTCGCCGATCTGGCCGCGCGCGAGCGCCAGCGTTTCGAGACGCACGCGCGACGAGCGGACCTCGAGCCGCTCGCAAGCCGCACCTTTGCGCTGCGCTATCCACGGGCCGAAGACGTGCAGCGCTTGCTGACAGCCTCGGGCGCACAGCGTGTATTGTCAAAGCGCGGCGCCGCGACGGCCGATGCGCGCACGAACCTGCTCTTCGTGACGGATATCGAGTCGCGCCTCGCGCAGGTCGCGGAGCTTGTCGGCGCAATCGATAAGCCGAGCCGGCAGGTGCTGATTGAAGCGCGTATCGTCGAAGGGGCGCGCGGCTTTTCGCGCGATCTCGGCGCACGTCTGTCGCTGCGCGCGAGCGGCTCCGCAGCCGATGCGGTCAACGCACGGGGGCTTGCCGGCGGCACGGACGGGTTGGTTCACGATTTGTCGGCGCGCGCGTTATCCGGTTTCGAAGCGGCAACGGCCGGGCTCACGCTTTTTGCCGCGCAAGCGACGCGCCTCATCACGACCGAGTTGAGCGCGCTCGAAGGCGAAGGGCGTGGCCGGATCGTCTCGAGCCCGCGCGTGGTAACGGCCGACCGAACCAAAGCGATCGTCGAGCAAGGCACGGAGCTTCCCTATCAGGCGAAGGTGCGCAACGGCGTATCGGGCGTGCAGTTTCGCCGGGCAAGCCTGAAGCTCGAGGTGGAGCCGCAGATCACCCCGCATGGGCGGGTCGTGCTTGATCTGGACATCGCGAAGGACAGCATCGGTGAGCCGACCGCCGCGGGCCCCTCGATCGACACCAAACATGTCCGCACGCGCGTCGAAGTGGAGGATGGTGGAACGGTTTCGATCGGAGGCATTTACCAGAGCCGTGACCGCGACGATGTGACGCGCGTGCCGCTGTTGGGCAAAATACCGGTTTTAGGCGCGTTGTTCAGGTACCGCGCGCAGCGCGAACAAAGCAGCGAACTCGTTGTTTTCATCACGCCGCGCGTCGTCGACATCGACTGAGCGCGGCACATGCGGGCGGTCGCGCGCGAGCGGGTGGCGCACTCGACAAGCCGGCGGCTTTGCCAGTAAGCTGCGCCACGAACCACAGCCATACATCAGAGGAATACCGTTGCTAGAGCGGGGCGCACACACCAGCATTTTCTTCGTGGGACTCATGGGGGCCGGCAAGACCACCGTGGGCCGTGCCGTGGCGCGCCGGCTCGGGCGTCCTTTTTTCGACTCCGATCACGAAATCGAAGCGCGCACCGGCGCACGCATCCCCGTCATTTTCGAACTCGAGGGCGAAGCTGGCTTCCGGGAACGCGAGGCGCACGTCATCGACGAGCTCACCGCGCGTGAATCGATTGTGCTCGCCACAGGCGGCGGTGCGATCCTGCGTCCTGAAAATCGAGCGCTTCTACACACGCGCGGGCTCGTGATCTATCTTCGCGCAAACCCGCACGATCTTTGGTTGCGCACGCGCAAAGACAAGAATCGGCCGCTCTTGCAGACCGAGGACCCGAAGGCGAAGCTCGAGGCGCTGTATGACACGCGCGACCCGCTTTACCGCGAATGCGCGCATTTCGTCGTCGAAACCGGCAGGCCCTCCGTGAACGGCCTCGTCAACATGGTCCTCATGCAGCTCGAAATGGCCGGCATCACTCCACATCCGCAGGCAAATTCATGATTACCGTCAGCGTCGATTTGGGCGATCGCGCCTATCCCATCCACATCGGCACAGATCTCATCGGGCGCACCGATCTGTTTGCGCCCCACATCGGCGGTGCCTCGGTCACGATCGTGACCAACACGACCGTCGAGCCTCTCTATGGCGAAACGCTACGTGCCGCGCTGTTGCCGCTTGGCAAGAAGGTGTCGACCGTTGTGCTGCCGGACGGCGAAGCCTACAAGAACTGGGAAACGCTGAACCTCATTTTCGATGCGCTCCTGACCGAGCGCGCCGATCGGAAGACGACGCTGATCGCGCTCGGTGGCGGGGTGATCGGCGATATGACGGGTTTCGCCGCGGCGTGCTACATGCGCGGCGTGCCGTTCATCCAGGTGCCGACCACCTTGCTTTCGCAAGTGGATTCGTCGGTGGGCGGCAAGACCGGCATCAATCATCCGCTCGGCAAAAACATGATCGGCGCGTTCTATCAGCCGCAGGTGGTCATCGCCGATATCGGCGCCATCCGCACGCTGCCCGAGCGTGAAGTCGCGGCGGGTATCGCGGAAATCATCAAGACCGGCGCGATCGCCGACGCCGCGTTCTTCGACTGGATCGAAGCGAACATCGAGGCGCTCAATCGGCGCGAGCCGGCAGCGCTTGAGCATGCGGTCAAGCGCTCCTGCGAGATCAAGGCGTCGGTCGTTGCGGCCGACGAGCGAGAGGGCGGCTTGCGCGCAATTCTCAATTTCGGCCATACGTTCGGGCATGCGATCGAAGCGGGCCTCGGCTATGGCGAATGGCTGCATGGCGAAGCGGTCGGCTGCGGGATGGCGATGGCGGCCGATCTGTCCGTGCGCCTCGGACATCTCGACGATGCGGCCCGCAAGCGGTTGGTGGCCGTCGTGGCCGCGGCGCATCTGCCGATTCGCGCGCCGGTGCTGGGCGAGGCGCGCTATATCGAGCTGATGAAGGTCGACAAGAAGGCCGAGGCGGGTACGATCAAATTCGTGCTGCTAAAGCGCCTTGGCGAGACGCTGATCGCGGGAGCGCCCGAAGACGCTTTGCGCGCGACGCTCGCGGCGAGCCTCTGACGCGCTGAGGAAGAAGAAGCCGGCGAGAGGGCCGGCGAACGGCGAACGGCGAACGGCGAACGGCGAACGGCGAACGGCGAACGGCGAAACGCAGGGCGGCCAGGTCCACGATGCGAAAAGGAAGACGGTGAGCGAGAAACAGAGCCCAACGCAGGACGAATCGACCGGTGCATCCTCGAGCAGCGAGCGCGGCAACGCCCGCCCGGCTGCTTTCAATGCGCCCACGCTTGCCATGCTCGAAGCGCACCTCGCGCCTTACGCGGCGCATTCGGCGCATTCACGTGGCCGGCGCCACGCCGAGGCGCCGCCCTCGGCACGCACCGAATTCCAGCGTGATCGCGACCGCATCGTCCATTCCACCGCGTTTCGGCGCCTCGAGTACAAGACGCAAGTCTTCGTCAATCACGAGGGCGACCTCTTTCGCACGCGGCTGACGCACAGTCTCGAGGTCGCGCAAATTGCGCGATCGGTGGCGCGCAATCTGCTCGTCAACGAGGATCTCGTGGAGGCGATATCGCTCGCCCACGATCTCGGCCACACGCCGTTCGGTCATGCCGGCCAGGATGCGCTGAACGACTGCATGCGCGAGCACGGCGGCTTCGAGCACAATCTGCAAAGCCTCGCCGTCGTCGACGAGCTCGAGGAGCATTACGGCGGCTTCAATGGGCTCAATCTCTGCTTTGAAACGCGCGAAGGCATCCTCAAGCACTGCTCGCGTGAGAACGCGCGCAAGCTTGGCGAGTTGGGCGAGCGTTTCTTGAGCGGCCGGCGTCCGTCGCTCGAGGCGCAGATCGCAAACATCGCCGATGAGATTGCCTACAACAACCACGACGTCGACGACG
>DASZGN010000347.1:0-3319 GCA_035938775.1 Trinickia sp. | reverse complement strand
CCCGAGGCTCGACCATTGCGATGCCGCGCGCGTACGCCAGTCGCCGGCGAGCGGCGTCAGCCGCGTGCCCCGCACACCGAGGTACTGGCGCAAGGCCGTGACGGCGGCACCCACACTGCGGCGCGGGTCCGCGAGCGTCGCGCTCATGCCGAGCCACGCGCGGCGCGGCAACGCGATCTGTGCCTGCGCAGCGGGCGACGCAATGCCGGCGATGCTCGCGAGATAGTCGGCCTGCAGCGTGTTCTGCGGCGCCGCGTGGTCGAGCGCGACGTCCTGGCTCTCCTTGAGCCGATGCCGCAGCACGTTGACGCGGTGATTGAACACGTCGAGGAAGGCAGCGAAGGTGCCGTCGTCGTCCCGCAAGCGGTCGCGAACCCATTCCAGGAACGGCTCGGGCAACGGGCCCAGTTCGCTCGCGACACAATAATTCGGAGTACGAATCTCGAAGCGCTCGGCTTCGGCTTCGTTCTTCGCAAACATGCCAGGAAGCGGCAGCTGTGTACGGGAGTCCTGCGGCGCCTCCAGCAGCCGGCACGCCGTGACTTCGCTGCCGGGAAATGCGGGCGACAGATCGGCACGAAAACGCAGCCGTTTTGCAAAGCGGCCGAAGCTTTGCATGTGCGCCTCGCCGGCAGCGAGACGCCTCATGGGCCGTTGCCGATGCTCTCGCTCGGGGTTGGTGTCGGCGTGCGACGCATCGTACACGCGCAAGAGCCTGACGAGCTGGAACACGTCGATCCGCTCCGGCTCGCCGAACACGAGCTCTTTTACAGTAGGGGCTGCGCGCCTACGAGCGGATCCCATTCGTGCAAGATTCCCTTGATGTCATTGACGCTGATGCACAGCGTGACCGCGGAGTTCACCGCACTGTAGAGCGCGAAAAAGCGCCTCAACACTTCGCCGAACAGCATCACGCTGCCCTCCGCGAAGCTTGCCCGATCGAGCGAGAGCTCGATGCGAAGGCCATCGACGAAACCGCGCCACGAATCGCCGCTGCGTTGCAGGACGACGCGCTCGGCAACCATGTTGCGAATGCCGTCGATCTGCTTGAATCCCGTTGCGCCGCGCGACCCGACATGCTGCTTGAGCAAATCCTTCAATGCGGCCAGTGCATTCGATCCCTCGGCCAGCGACAGGCGGTTCAGCGCGAGCTGCGCAGCAAGCGCCCAAGGCCGCGCGCCGATCAGCCTGGGCGTTTGATGCGCCGTGACGGGGCTCGCGATGTGCGCGCCCGCGATCGGCCCCGCGCCTTCGAGCCGCAGCGGGTCCGTCGGTCCAAACTGCTCGGCCAGATTGCGATTGGTGCACAGCGCGCTGCCGCCAAGCGTCTCGTCGGTGGGCCGGGCCAGGCTGAACGTCGTATCGAGAAACGACGCGTACATTTCCGTGCCGTGCACGTCGCCGAGCTGCGATTCCTCGCGCCGCGTCATGTAGAAGTAATCGAGCGACTGCAGCCGCTGGAAATCCTCCATCGAGAAATACGGCGCCAGCGCGCGTGGCGCCCCACCGGGCCGTGTCGCATAGAGCTCGGTCAGAAGATATATTTCGCAGTACTGATGATGGTTCGCATCGCCTTGCAGCCTGTATTCGTAACGTGTGTGATCGAGCGCGATCGGCTCGAGGCGTTGCTGATACAGATTGATGAGCGGCACGCAATTGAGCAGCAGCAGGTCCGACGGCAGCGTCGCGACGACATCAAGCGTCTCTTTGCCGATAAACATGAGCTCGAACGCGCTTTCCGCACCGGTGAACGCCAGACCGTGAACGTCGAAAAACAGGAACTTCTCGGGAAACGCGAAGTACTCCTGCAGCAGGCGATAACCCGGATGCGTGTTCGGGCTCGGCTGCAGCATCGCTTCTTCCTCGTCGAAGCCGCACCACCTCAATGCGTCGGGCTTCAAGACCTGGCGCGCGCCGGATGGCCGGCCATCGGCGTCGAGCGGCTGCGCGACGATTTTTGCGAGGTCGCGCGCGAGCATGTCATAGAAGATGCCGAGCTGATTCGGCGCACAATTCAAATAGAAGCGCAGGGTGTCGAGGTTCAGTTCGCGCAGCGAGCCGACGCTCTGGCGGCACAGCCGCACGCTGAGGACCGAGCGCAGATCGGGATCGTTCCAGTCGTCCGCGTCGAGCGAACTGTGGCCTGGCGCAGCAATGCCGATCGATGCGATTTCAAGCGGCACGAGCGGCGTCTCATAGCAGGTGCTGAAACGGCAGGCGACGGGGTTTCCGCGCACGTCATGGCCCGTTGCTGTGAAGACACGATTGCGCTCGAGCACCTGGCGCTTCGCGAAGTTCGCGCCGTCCGGCTTGACCTCGAGCGCGGCGACCGTCATGGACGGCAGCGGCGCCGACAAATGCGGATACAGCTGATCGGTCAGCGCGTTGGGCAGCGACGCCTGGCCCAGTTCGAGCTGATAGCGCAGCCGCCCGGCGAGAAACGCGAACGACTGCGTCAGCAATTCGACTTGCGGATCGGTCGAGCGTCCCTGGCTCATGCCGAGCGCACCCGCTGCCGCCGGATAGCTCTTGGCGAACGTTGCGGCATCGGTGCGCAGCGCCGCGAGCTCCGCGTTGAAGTGGTCGGCGAGCGTGGTATCGGCGAATCTCATCGCTGCGCGGCCCCCAGCGTCGCGCCCGTCTCCGCGTCGAGCAGCACGCGCAGCGGCTGCGCGGCGTCCGTGCGCAGCACGCCCGACACGCAGAGCCGGTTCGGCATCAGCGGATTGCTGTCGGGCACGAGCGTGACCTGCACGTTGGCCAGTCGCGGCTCGAAGCGCTCGATCATTCGCGCGAGACGCGCCGCGTAGCGGCGCAGGCCTACGCCGCTCGCCGCCGACACGTCCACCACGTTCAGCATGCCGAAGCCGAGCAGGTCGCTCGCGTCATCGGCCACGCGCGGACGCGTGGCGACGATCCGCTGGATCTGCGCGGCGACGGCGTCGGCGAGCTCGATCGGCGCCGCAGGCCGTGCCGACGCGGGCGGCACGGCGGCGAGGCGTTCGAACAAATAGCGCATGGCGCGAGACCTGATCAATGGAGGGACGGCAGCCTGCCGGGCAGACGCAAGCACAAGGCGAGCGCGCCGCAGAGGCCGTGCTTACTTACCGTTGTCGGTGAACTGGCCGATCGGGCGATTTCGCGCGATGCTCCAACCGGTCGCGAAATTGCCGGCCGATTTGGTGTCCGCGGTCTGCACCGTGTAGGTCCAGAGAATCTCCGTGAAATTGAGCTTGAACTGCTCTGTCGGCATGTCGTCCGGATGCGACTGGAACTGGATCTCGCTGATGATCGCGTCGCGCAACTGGAACGTCAGGAT
>DASZGN010000346.1:0-4768 GCA_035938775.1 Trinickia sp. | reverse complement strand
TTGTAGATGACCTGGATCACGTCGATCAAGCCCGTGTCGATCGCTTTCAGGCAGTTGGTGGGCTCCCAGCGGTTCACGCTGATGCCGACACCGTCGATGAGTCCCTGCGCGCGCAAATCGGCGATCGCTCGCTGCCACGTTTCGTCCTCTGCCCAGCGGTCCTCCCACACATGAAATTGCAAGAGATCGATCTTCTGCACACCTAAGTTCTCGAGACTGCGTTCGGTGTATTCCCGGATGTGCGCCGCGGGAAACACATCCTCAAGCGTATCGTGCGGTCGCGGCGGCCATTCGCGGTTCTTCGGCGGGATCTTCGTTGCAACGTAGAGCCGCCGGTCGGAATATGAACGAAGCAGCCGCCCCAACATCTGCTCGCTGATGCCGCGACCGTATACCCACGCCGTGTCGAAGAAGTTGCATCCGGCTTCGACCGCCGCGTCGAGGCAAAGCGGCGCGGTTTCATAGCTGGCCCCCACGAAATTGCCGGGCCCGCCGGCGATGCCCCACATCCCATAACCGATCTCGCTCACGGACCAGCCGAGGCGTCCCATTTTTCGGTATTGCATCGATGCTCCTTTAAGCCCATCGCGGCAAAAGCGCCTCAGACCGGCAAGCCGGCGTGAAGCATGGATTGCGATAAATAGCGGCCATACGCGGCGACCGCGCCGTGCACGTCGCCGCCGTCGAGACCGTGCCTGCGTTCGAGCGTCTCGCAACCGGCACGGGAAAAGAGCAGCGGGTTGTTCGTCAATACCGCCTCGAACGCCGCGGCGAGCGCCGCGTCGCTGCCACCCGCCTGCGGCAGCAGACTGCGCAACATGCTGAGCTCGCGCGGGCCGCCTTGCGCGATGCGTGCATCGAGTTCGGCCAGCCATTCGCCGCAACTCAGCGTGGCAAGCGCCACGCCCGCGCGCTCGAACGCCCTGGCAAAGCAGATGCTGTCCGGATGAAAGACGTGATACGCGCGGTTCCACGCGTCGACATCGAAGATTGCCGTGACGACCCGGCGCGCGACATAGTCGACCGGCGACCAATCCGAGCGGATGGCCACCGCCGGCCTCGCCTTCATCCGCACGATGGCCGACAGCAGAAAATGGGTGAGCGCGCGCGCGTTGGGGATGCCGTCGGGCGCCGCGGGCATGACCTCGCCGAGACGAAACACCGTCACCGGCACGCCCTTCGCGCGCGCATCGAGCATCAAGCGTTCGGCGACCCATTTCGAGCGGCTGTACCCCGAGCGCGGGCATGCCGCGCGCTCGGGGTCGAGCGTTTCAGCGAGCGGCGATGCGTGATTCTCGGCTTCGCCCTCGAGCGTGCCTAGCGTCGAAATGAAGTGGATTGGCTTGAGCCGCTTGGCCCGCGCGAGCTCCAGCAAGTCCTTCGTGGCGAGCACATTGGCTGCGCGGTGCGCACGATAGTCGTAAAGGAAATTGACGAGCGCACCGCAATGGACAATCGCGTCGCACCGCGCGGCGAGCATGTCGCGCGTGGCCGGATCGATGCCGAGCCCGGGCGCGACAAGGTCGCCGTTGACCGCATGAATGCGGTCGGTGTAGCGCTCGTCCCAGATGCGCTTGCGCTTGAAAAGATCAATCAGATCTTGTTGCGCGTCGCCATGGCCACGGCGGCTCAGCACAAAGAGTTGCAGATCGTCGCGGCGATCGAGCAGCGCCTTGGCGAGCCAGCCGCCCACAAAACCGGTGGCTCCCGTAAGAAACACGGCGCGCGGCGCGTTGGCCCACGCGTGCGGCACCGCCTCTCGCGCATCGAGGCGCGCCGCATGCGCAGCCTCGACGTAACGCGCGTCGCGCGCCATCAACGCTTCGTCCCCTTCCTCGGCCTCACCGCTGGCGATGAGGCAGTCGATGCGCGCGGCGGCTTTCGCGGCGCTCGCATTGTCGAGCAAGTCGTGAACGCTGAATCGCACGTGAAACAAGCGCTCGAGCTCCATCGTCGCGGCCAGCGCCTGCAGCGAATCGCCTCCGGCTGCGAAGAAATCCTCGTTGGCGCGCAAATCGGGCCGGCCCAATAGCGCGACGAAGACGCCCAGTACGCGCGCGGCCGTGTCGCGCAACGGAGACGCCGACGCGGCGGGTGCGGCATGGACAGGCTCGTCACCGGCCAGATACGTATCGAGTTGCGCCTGCAACTTTCGCCGGTCCACTTTGCCGCTCTCGGCAAGCGGCATAGCGCTCAACACAAAGTAATGCCGGGGTACGCTAGCGCGGGGCAAGATGCCACGCAGGTGCTGATCGAGCATCACGCGATCAAGTGACCGCTCTCCCGTGACAAAGAGCGCAATCGAATTGCAGCCGCCGTGCGCGGCGACAAGCGCCTTCGCCTCACGCACCTGCGCGCACCGTTGCGCCGCCGCCTCGATCTCGCCGAGTTCGATGCGAACGCCGCCCACTTTGACCTGAAAGTCCTTGCGCCCTACGAAACGCAGCCTGCCTTGGCTGTCGAAATAGCCGAGATCACCGGTGCGATAGAGCTTGTCGCCGGGAATCGTCGGGAATGGATTGTCGATGAAGACGCGCGAGGTGAGCTCGGGTTGCTTGAAATAGCCGCTGCCGACGCAAACGCCACCGATCAGCAACTCCCCACAAGCGCCTGGCGGTAACGGCCTCAGTTCATCGTCGACGACGATCACATAGCAGTTATCGATCGGCCGTCCGATCGGAATCGCCATGCCGTCCGCCGTTTCCACCGGATGAAAGACCATGCCGATCGAGGTTTCCGTCGGACCGTAGGCATTGGTGACGCGCAATCGCGGCAGTATTGCCCGCAGCTTATGCACCATCGAGGGCGTGATCTCCTCGCCGCCCACGATCAGCGCCTCGAGCGTCGAAAGCTTCGCGCACACGCCGGGGTCGCGCTCGGCGAGCGCCACGACTTGATTGAAGACGCTCGGCACGAAGTCCGTCATCGTGATGCGATGGCGCGCGATTGTCTCCACCGTCGATTCCAGGTCTAAAAACGCACCGTGCTTCGGAATAACGACCTGCGCCCCCGTCGTGAGCGGCCAGAAGAGTTGCCACACTGACGAATCGAACGTATGCCGGGTGTTTTGCAAAATGCGGGCGTTGCCGTGCGCGCGTTCAAAGTAGCGCGACATGAAGCGGAAACGGTTCGCGAGACCGCCATGATGATTGAGCGCGCACTTCGCCTCGCCCGTGGTGCCCGACGTGAAGATGCCGTATATGGCGTCCTCGGGCGCAATATCGATGGGGGGACGATGCGCGGCCGGTGTCAACGCACTGATGTCGACAGGTACAGCGCATTGACGGAAAAGCGCGGGAACGTCGTGCGCACTCGAGCAGACGACTATCGCGCCCGCTAGCGTGTGCAGCGCATGCTCGATGCGCTTAGCGGGCCACGCCCGGTCCAGCGGCACAAAGGCGGCTCCGAGCTTCATCAGCGCGTGATACGCGATCGGCAGCTCGAGACTGTTCTCGAGCAGCACCGGCACGAGCGCGCCCTTCCCAACGCCGCGAGCAGCGAACAGCGCCGCTAGCGCGTTGGCGAGCCCGTCGAAATCGCGGTAGCTCAGCCAACGTTCTTCAAAGCAGTACGCGGGGCGTTCCGGGTAACGTTCGGCATTGCGCTCGATCATGCGAGGAATGGCAACCCACGGGCCGTAGTCGAATGCCTCGCCCGCCAGCGGCCCGAGCACGCTTTGCCGCGATACCGCGCCGAGGCCGCTTGCCTCGGCCGGCTTCGCGGCCCGATTGGTCAGCAGCGCATGAAATAGTTCGGCGTACAGCTCGGCGACGGCATCGCAGCCCTCGGCCCATGGATCGTCGTCGGCACATACGACGATGACGGACAGCATGTCCCCCGTCGGCCTGCATAGAATGCGCACGGCGGCGCCCGCCGCATTCAGCTCGACGGGGCGATCGACGAGGTCAACTTGCAGAGCATCGATTCCCGCCGCTTCTTCACGCGCGGCCTCGAGCAGTGGCAACGCATCCGCAATGGGCACGTTGCACCATGTGTCGCGGTGCCATTGCGTCCAATGCGCGACTTTGCGTGGCACATGCGCATGGCGTGTTACGCACGACTGCTCTGAGAACACTCGAACGCTGTCCTGGCGCGTTTGACTATCGACGGTGACGGGCAAATATCGACCTAGCCGTGCACACGTTTCAAACGCGGCAAGCGCCGCGATCGCGATCGTTGTGTCCGGGTCCGGGTCCAGGACAGAAACGTGTTCGGCGCGCCGCATCGACCTTGCATAATGCCCGAGCACCCGAATAGGCAGTGCGCAAGGCATGGCCGCAACAGCGGCCGCGAGGCCGGGATTTGCATCTTCTCGCCCAGCAGTCATCAAGTGCGTTCGTGCCATTTTTGTATCGAACCAACACAAAAAGCCACAACTGTTGATGAAAGCGAGTGCCTTCCGCGCGAAACAACGCGCATCTCGCCGCATAGCGCTTATATCCGAGTTTCAACGGACAGGCGAAAGCATGCCCGTCGAACGATTCGACTTCGAGACTGCGTCTTACGGCTATTCGGTCCAACGGTTTATTCGATCGGCAACGCTCGAGCTGTCTGGACGGGCCTGTCTATCGACGTTGCCGAACCGTCCTGCGTTTTTTCTGATGCGTTTTGCATGGAGGAGTGTGGCGCGATTGGATCATGGCATTTTTAAGTTGGCAATACTCGCATTAACGTAGACCGCATCGGCATTGCATGGCGCATGAAAACGCAGGCCGCGCGGCGTGTTAAAGGCATCGCAGCAAATATGGAGTAAGCACGGACTGACGCT
>DASZGN010000345.1:0-3138 GCA_035938775.1 Trinickia sp. | reverse complement strand
ATATCGAAGGCGGCACGTTGATCGACCCAGCGGCGGGCACTGAGCAACGGGCGGACGTGTTTATTGCCGGCGGCACGATTGCGGCGATCGGCGCCGCGCCCGCCGATTTCCAGGCAGGGAAGACCATCGATGCGCGAGGGCTTTATGTCGCGCCGGGCTTTGTCGACTTGTCGGCGCGGCTGCGCGAGCCGGGCTACGAGCACAAGGCGACGCTCCAATCGGAGATGGCTGCCGCGGTCGCGGGCGGCGTGACGAGCCTCGTTTGCCCGCCCGATACCGACCCGGTGCTCGACGAGCCTGGTCTCGTCGAGATGCTGAAGTTCCGCGCGCGCAATCTGAATCGCGCGCACGTGCATCCGCTGGGCGCGCTGACGGTCGGCTTGAAGGGGCAGGTCATCACGGAGATGGTCGGGCTGACCGAGGCTGGCTGCATCGGGTTTTCGCAGGCCGATGTGCCCGTGGTGGACACGCAGGTGCTGCTGCGCGCCTTGCAATACGCGAGCACGTACGGCTACACCGCGTGGCTGCGGCCGTTGGATGCGTATCTCGCGAAGGGCGGCGTGGCGGCGAGCGGCGCGGTGGCATCGCGGCTGGGGTTGTCGGGCGTGCCGGTGGCGGCCGAAACGATAGCACTCCATACGATTTTCGAACTGGTGCGGGTGACGGGCGCGCGGGTTCATTTGTCGCATCTGTCGTCGGCGGCGGGCGTGGCGCTCATGCGCGAAGCGAAGGCCGAAGGGTTGCCGGTGACGTGCGACGTGGCGGCGAATCATGTTCATCTGATCGATGTCGACATTGGCTACTTCGACGCGCACTTCCGGCTCGATCCGCCGCTGCGCTCGCAGCGCGACCGCGAGGCGATACGCGCGGGGCTCGCGGATGGCACGATCGATGCGATCTGTTCCGATCACACGCCTGTCGACGACGACGAGAAGTTGCTGCCGTTCGCGGAAGCCACGCCGGGCTCGACGGGCCTGGAGCTCTTGCTGTCGCTTACGCTGAAGTGGGCCGATGAAGCGCGCGTGCCGCTCGCGAAGGCGCTTGGCCGCATCACGGTGTCGCCGGCGGACGTGTTGAAGCTGCCGGCAGGGCGGATCGAAGTCGGTGCGGCTGCCGATCTTTGCGTGTTCGATCGCGATGCATATTGGCGTGTCGAGCCGCGTGCGCTGAAGAGCCAAGGGCACAATACCCCGTTTTTGGACTACGAACTGCCGGGGCGGGTGCGTGCGACGATCGTGGGCGGGCATGTCGCGTTCGAACGGGAGCGCGCGTAAGGCGCTACGCATCGCATGAAAGGGAACGGACGGACACGATGAAGGCTACGCTCGCCAAACTTCGGCTGGTGCTGCACTTGCTGCATGGGGTGTGGACCGTCGCGACGCGCTTTCCGCGCATGTCGGAGACAGGCAAGGTGGAGGCGAACCGCGCGTGGTCGCTGAAATTGCTGCGGCTCGCGGGGATGCGGCTCATCGTGCATAACGACGAGGCGCGGCTCGATCATGGCGCGCTCGTGGTGAGCAACCATATCTCGTGGGTCGACATCTACGTGATCAATGCGTGGCGGCCGACTCCCTTCGTCTCGAAGGCGGAGGTGCGCGCTTGGCCCGTCGTTGGATGGCTCGCGCACCAGCTGGGCACGGTGTTCATCCAGCGCGAAAAGCGAAGTGACGCCAAGCGCATCATGCACGAGCTGGCCTCGCGGCTTTCCGCGGGTGAGCTGATGTGCGTGTTTCCGGAGGGCACGACGTCGGACGGCCTCGCGCTGCTGCCGTTTCATTCGAACATGTTTCAGGCGGCCGTGTCGGCGCAATGCCCTGTGCAGCCGATCTGCCTGCTTTATGAAGATGCGCAGGGCCGGCAATCGACGGCCCCTGCGTATATCGACGACATGTCGCTTGCGCAGTCGCTCGATGCGCTGCTGCGCGGGGGGCCGATTACCGCGCACTTGTATGTGGGGCAGCCGATTCCGGCCGGGACTGACCGGCGCATGCTGGCCACGCAGGCGAGGGATGCGGTGGGGGTTGCGTTCGGCGAGTTGCAGGCGGGTGTGGCGAGGCCGATCGAAGGTGCGCGCGGTGTCGTTGTCGATGGGCTGAGCGACGGCCAGCGTGTAACGGACGAAGGCGCAGGGGACAGCGACGGCATCGAAGGCACGCTCACGCCGCGGCCTTGATCGAAAGCGCTGCGCCATGGAGCGCGCAGGGCACCCATATTCGATGCGGTCGGGTGCGCCTTATTCCCCTCCGTTCCCGCAGCCGTTGCAATCGACTTGCGTGACGGTGCGATCGGCGGGATTGGCGGCGAGGCGCACGGCCGAGAGCTTATTGCCCCATACGCAGCCGGAGTCCAACCCGACGAGGTTGTCGCGGAGCATCAAACCGAGCGCGGCCCAGTGGCCGAATACGACGGTTACGTCGGCGGTGCGGCGTCCGGGCGCGTCGAACCACGGGAGGTGACCAGGCGGGGCCGCGTCCGGGCCGCCGTTGGATGCGAACTCCATCGTGCCGTCGGGTGTGCAAAAGCGGATTCGCGTGAAGGCGTTGAAGGCGACGCGCATGCGGTCGTTACGCTTCAGGTCTGGTGTCCAGCGACGCGGCTCGTTGCCGTAGAGGTCTTTTAGCGTTTCCCTCCAATCGGGGGCGCGTAGCGCTCGCTGCAGCTCGTCGGCGAGCTCGAGCGCGAGCGTCACATCCCATTGCGGCAGTACGCCCGCATGCACCATGAGCATGCCGTTTTCGAAGTGAGCGAAGGGGCGGTGGCGCAGCCAATCGAGGAGCTCGGGCGCATCAGGGGCGGCGAGGATGTCGGCGAGCGTGTCGCGCTCTTTCATCTGGCGAATGCCGGCTGCGACGGCTAGTAAGTGAAGGTCGTGGTTGCCGAGCACGACCTTAGCACGTGCCCCGAGGCCGGCGACGTCGCGCAGCGTCGCGAGGGAGTCCGGGCCGCGGTTGATCAGGTCACCGGCGAACCAGAGGGGCGTGTCGTCGCCTGCGGGAATTTGTGCCAGAAGGCGGCGGAATGGGGCGTGGCAGCCTTGGAGGTCGCCGAAAGCGAAGGGTGGATCGAGGAAGGGATCGTTCATCGGATCGGAAGTATGAGCTGGATGCGCTGACCTTTGCGAGCGATGCGATTCTACAG
>DASZGN010000344.1:0-2634 GCA_035938775.1 Trinickia sp. | reverse complement strand
AATTCGGCCTGAGCTACCTCGAGCGCCGCGTGAAGGATCCCGTCCTGCGCGCGAAGCTCACGCCCGACTATCTGCTCGGGTGCAAGCGCGTCCTGCTCTCGAGCGACTACTATCCCGCGATCACGAAGCCCAATGTCGCGCTGGTGACGACGCCGATTCGCGAGATTGTCGCCGACGGCATCGTCACTGAAGACGGCGCGCATCACCGCGTCGACGCGATCATTTGCGGCACCGGCTTTGAGGTCAACGACGCGGGTGCCCCCTTCACGGTGATCGGCGCGCGCGGCGCGGACCTCGATGCGCGCTGGCGGCGCGACGGCCCCGAAGCCTATCTGGGCACGAGCATGGCGGACTTCCCGAACTTCTTCATGATGGTCGGGCCGAACACGGGGCTCGGACACAACTCGATGATCTACATGATCGAGTCGCATATCGCCTATATCGCCGACTGTCTGCGCGTACTGAGACGGCGTGGCGCCCGCGCGATGGAGGTAAGGCCCGATGTACAGCGCGCCTACAACGAACGCTTGCAGCGCGATCTGCAACGCTCGGTGTGGCAAACCGGGTGCCGCAGTTGGTATCTGTCGGAAAGCGGCAAGAACACGGCGCTGTGGCCAGGCTTCACGTTTGCATTTCGCCACCGCACGCGGCGCGTGCGTGCCGCGGATTATCGCTTTACGACATAGCCGAGCGCGTTGAGCGCATCGAGCAGCGCCGCCTGCTCCACAGGTGGAACGCACAGAACAAAGCAATGACTTCTCGCGCTCGGATGATATCCAGCGCACGAAATACGCGCCCGCAAGCGGCGGGCGTTCGCTATCATGGCCGCGGCGCGTCGCGATTGTCGGCCTGTCAGGTTGCGCCGCGTGCGCCTCGTCCTGTCCAACAAGGAGGAACAACGCATGGGCATCGTCCAGGAGTTCAAGGAATTCACCGTCAAAGGCAATATGATGGACTTGGCGATCGGCGTCATTATCGGCGGCGCTTTCTCGATCATCGTCAATTCCATCGTGAAAGACCTGGTCATGCCGATTGTCGGCGTTGCCACCGGCGGGCTCGATTTCTCCAACAAGTTCATCCGCCTCGGCGCCATCCCACCGTCGTTCAAGGGCAATCCCGACTCGTACAAGGACTTGCAAAGCGCGGGCGTGGCCGCCATCGGCTACGGCTCGTTCATCACGGTGCTGATCAATTTCCTGATCCTTGCCGTCATCGTCTTCGCGATGGTCAAGTTCATCAATCGACTGCGCAATCCCGCGCCCACCGAAGCCGCGGCACCGCCCCCCACGCCTGAAGACATCGTGCTGCTGCGCGAAATTCGCGATTCACTGAAGGGCGCGAGGGGCGGCTAGCGCTTTGCAACATCCGAGAAAGTGCGGCGATGTCGCGCTTTGTCACGACCGTAGGGCGTGAGCGTAGGGCGTAAAGCAGCGCCCCTCGGCCGACGGTGCGCGCGCCCCGCTACGCCTGCGCCGCGTGCGGGGTCCCGCCGCGCCAGCTGCTCACGGCCGCACGTCGAATCTGCTCTTCGAGCTGGCTGAAATTGACGGGCTTTGTCAGATGGGCGGTAAAGCCGGCTTCAAGGCAGCGGCGCACATCGTCGTCGGTGCCGAAACCGGTCAGCGCCACGGCCGGCACCTGCACCCCCCGCTCGCGCAACGTGCCGATGAATTCGATCCCTGTGCCGTCAGGCAGCCCCACGTCGCTCACGATCAGATCGAAAGACGCGCACTGCGTCGCCGCGAGCGCGTCGGCAACGCACGTCGCAACCGTCACGTCGTGCCCCATGCCACGCATCAGGTGGGCCATGACCTCCGCGGTGTCCGCATGGTCTTCCACGAGCAGGATCGCGAGCCGCTCGTCGGCACTGGCGGCGGCAGCGGTTGCAACGACAAGTTCGCCGGCTGGTGCCGCCGCGACCGGCAGTGCAATCCTGAACGTGGCGCCGCAATGGGGCCCCGGGCTCTCCGCGCTGACCGTGCCGCCATGCGCGTCGGTGAGCGCCTTCGTGATCGCGAGGCCCAATCCCAGCCCGCCGAACTGCTGTGTCATGCCTTGGCTGCCTTGTTCGAACGCATCGAAGAGTTTGCCGATCTGCTCGGGCGCGATGCCGATTCCCGTGTCCTCGATCGAGATTTCAATCTGCGCGCGCACGTTGCGCGTGCGTACGTAGATGTGTCCGCCGTCGGGCGTGAACTTTGCGGAGTTGCGCACGAGGTTCCACAACATTTGTTGCAGCCGCGCGCGGTCTGCCAGCACATGATGACGCTCGGCAAACTTTTCGATAGTGACATCGAGTTGCTTCAACTGGAATTCACTGCGAAAAAGATCGAGCACGCCGTCGATGGCCTCATGCACGTCGACCGTTTCGAGCGACAAGCGCAGCTTGCCGTTCGAAACGCGCGTCAAATCGAGCAGATCGTCGATGAGGCGAGCCTCGAGCTCGATATTGCGGCGGATCATCTTCACGCTTGTCTGCGCGGCCTCGGACAGGTCCGGCATCAACTCGAGCACGCGCGTGCCGGCGAGCACCGGCGTAAGCGGCGTGCGCAACTCGTGCGACAGCATGGCAAGGAAGCGGTCTTTCGCGCGATTGGCCTCCTCGGCCGTCTGCCGGGCGCTCTGCTCGGCGGC
>DASZGN010000343.1:0-1676 GCA_035938775.1 Trinickia sp. | reverse complement strand
CATGTCTTCGATCGTGCGACCCTCGAGGCGATAGTAATCGAGCCCCGTCTCGCCGATCGCGACCACCTTCGGATGCGCGGCGAGTTCAACGAGTTCCGCGACGCTCGGCTCGCGCGCATCCTCGTGATCCGGGTGCACACCGACCGACGCATAGACGTTCTCGTAAGCCGACGCGATATCGAGCACCGCAGGCAGCGTCTCCAGATCGACGCTCACGCAAAGCGCGTGCGTCACGTGATTCGCGCGCATGTTCTCGAGCACTTGCGGCAAGCGCTCGGCGAGACCTTCGAAATTGATGTGGCAATGCGAGTCGACAAACATCGTGGATTCCTGTGCGGCAATATGTGGGCGCCTGCCCGTGGGTTCAGGACGCGTCGGTCACATGATGGATGCGCCGGCCCACGATCACGAGATCGCGCTCGATGCCGTCGAGCACCGCGACTCGCGGCAGCCGGCCCCAGTCCTCGAAGCCGAAACGCCGAAAGAGCGCGAGGCTCGCCATGTTATGGCCGAAGATGAAGCCGAGCACCGTATCGATGCCGAGGCCGGGTGCGGCCTCGAGCGCTTCCTCCAGCAACCGCTTGCCGAGCCCCTGCCCGCGCGCCCGCTCGTCGAGATAGATGCTGATCTCGGCCGTGCGCGCGTAGGCTGGCCGCCCGTAGAAGTCGGAGAAGCTGAGCCAGGCGACCACGCGTTTGCCGTGCGTGTGCGCCCCGCCAGTCTGATCATCCCCGGTTTCACGGGCGTCGCTTTCGACAACCCACAGCGGCCGGGCGCCTGGCCCATGCGCGTGAAACCAGGCAAGGCGGCTTTGCACGCTCACCGGTTCGAGGTCGGCCGTGACTTGGCGCGACGCGATCGTCGAATTGTAAATGGCGACGATCGCGGGCAAGTCATCGAGTGTCGCATCACGGCGGGTCACATTCATGGACGGGGGACTTCCTTCTTTCTTATTTACTCTATTTACTCGTCAGACGAAGAGTTCGCGATAACCGATGAAAAGCGCTTCGAACACGAGGCGAGCGTTGAGCGGATGGTTTTCGACCGCCCGCTCGCGCGTCACCGTCTTCATGTAGCGCGCGAATGCGTTGGCGTCGATTTGCGCAGCACAGCGCGCAAGCTCGCGCGCCGCCCCCGGAAAATAGCGCGGCCGTTGCGCCGTGCGCTCGGCGAGCAGGTCGTAGAGCCAGCGCTGCAGCCAGCCGAGCACCACCGGCACCGGCAGCTTTTGCAGTGCCTCGCCGCAGGCGAACGCGTCGCATTGAGCGCCCGCCGCGAGTTGCGCCAGCGTGAAATCGCGCAGCGTGCGGTTCTCGTCGGCAGCGAGAGCCAACGCCGCGAGCGGTGCGCCGCCCGCTTCGGCAAGCAGTGCCTGCGCGTCGGCGACGCCCTGCTCGCCGAGCCAGGCACGCGCGCGCTCGGGCGACGGCGTCGACATCGGCCATTGGCGGCAGCGGCTTATGATCGTCGGCAAGAGACGATCGATGCGTGCAGACACGAGCAGGAACACCACGCCCGCCGGCGGCTCTTCGAGCGTCTTCAAGAGCGCGTTGGCCGCGGCCGCGTTGAGCGCCTCGGCCGGATAGACGAGCACCACGCGTGCCCCACCGCGGTGCGCGCTCACGCCGCAAAACTCCAGCAGCGCCCGCACCTGTTCGATTTTGATCTCCTTGCTC
>DASZGN010000342.1:0-4474 GCA_035938775.1 Trinickia sp. | reverse complement strand
GCCTTCGCATCGACGATTCCGTGTTCCATGCAGAGCGTCGTGATCTTCGCGACGTCCACCACCGATCCGCCACCCACCGCCACGATCAGATCGGCTTTGGCCTCGAGCGCGGCGCGGGTCGCCTTGACGCCATCAAGCCTCGATGTATGTTGCGCGAGACCGTCGATGACGCCGGCAAATCGCGTGCCGAGCGCCTCCTTGAGCTTCGCGATCTCATCGGTCTGCCGATTCAGCGAACTGCTCACGATGAGGAACACCCGTTGGCTTCCCAACCGTTGCACTTCGTTCGCCAGCGACTTCGCCGCCGGCTTGCCGAACACCACGCGATCCATCGCCGGAAATACGTGCGTACCTGACTCGTGCATTGCGTTGTCTCCTTTATGCTGCCGCCGCTCTCTCGTTGAAGCGGACGCTCGATACTTGCGAACTTCAGTATCGATGAGTAATATGACAGTGTCAAGTTAAACTCAAACTCAAGTAGAACCCTTACGACTCGGACTTCGCTTCGATGCCGTTCTTGTGCCGCATTCGCGCCCTTCCCTGATCTTCTTTTTGCGAGACCGCCACCATGCCGACCTATCAGGCGCCGATCGAAGACGTGCAATTCCTGCTTAACGACGTGTTGGACTACGACGCGCAGATTTCCCGGCTGCCCGGTTTCGAAGAAGCGACACCCGATATCGTCGCGGCGGTGCTCGAGGCTGCGGCGGAGTTTGCGCGCGACAAGCTGCTGCCTGTCAATCTGCCGGGCGACGACGAGGGTTGCCGCTTGGAAGATGGCATCGTCAGGACCCCAGCGGGCTATAAAGCCGCCTATGACGCTTTCCGCGAGGGCGGCTGGCCCGCGCTTGCCGCTGACCCTGCATACGGCGGCCAGGGCCTGCCCGCATCGCTCGCGCTGATGGTGCGCGAGTTCATCGCGTCGGGTTCGATGGCGTTCGGCATGTACGGCGGGCTCACGCAGGGCGCCTATCGGGCAATCGCGGCGCATGCCGACGAAACCTTGAAGCGCATCTACCTGCCGAGGCTGACCGACGGCACCTGGACGGGGACGATGTGCCTGACCGAGCCGCAAAGCGGCTCCGATCTCTCGACCGTGAGAACGCGCGCCGTTCCTAACGAGGACGGCTCCTACCGCATCACCGGCACGAAGATCTTCATCTCCGGCGGCGATCACGACCTCACTGAAAACATCGTGCACCTCGTGCTTGCCCGCCTGCCCGACGCACCGGCCGGCACGCGCGGCATCAGCCTTTTCATCGTGCCGAAGCGCGTGCCCGTCGTCGAAGGCGATGCGGTGATCGCAACCGAGCCCAACGCCGTGAGCTGCGGATCGATCGAGCACAAGATGGGCATTCGCGGCTCCGCCACGGCGGCGCTCAACTTCGACGACGCGCGAGGCTGGCTCATCGGCACGCCCAATGGCGGCATGCGGGCAATGTTCACGATGATGAACTCGTCGCGCGTGGGGGTGGCCGTGCAAAGCGTGGGCGTCGCGGAGCTGGCATGGCAAAACGCGCTTGCCTATGCGAAGGAGCGCCGGCAAGGGCGCGGGCCCCAATCGGCGCAGCAGGGTGGCGCGCCACAAGGCATGGACCCGATCATCGTTCACCCCGATGTGCGCAAGAACCTGCTGACGATGAAAGCGTTGGTCGAAGGCATCCGCGCGCTCTATGTCGAATCGGCCATCGGGCTCGACGTGAAGGCGCGGCATCCCGACGCCGCGACGAGCGCCGAGGCGGAAGGCATGCTCGCACTGCTCACGCCGGTGCTGAAGTCATTCATTAGCGACTGCGCGCTCAAGGTCACCGAAATCGGCATTCAGATTTTCGGCGGGCACGGCTACGTCCATGAACACGGGATGGAGCAGCTCTACCGCGATGCCCGGATCGTGCCGCTCTACGAGGGCACCAATGGCATTCAGGCGCTCGATCTCGTCCATCGCAAGCTTTCGCTGGACGAAGGCCGCGTCGTCGAGCGGTACTTCGACAAGGTGGCGAGCGCCATCGAGGCGCTTCGCGCAAGCGGCCTGCCTCATGACATGACTCGCGAGCTCGAGCACGCGCTGCAGCTGCTGCGCGAGGCCACGAGCATGATGCGCGGCCACGTTGCGCAAGACGCGACGGAAGCCGCGGCCGGCGCAAGCGACTATCTGCGCCTGCTCGGTTTCGTCGCGCTGGGCGCGGCCTGGGCGCGCATGGCGAGCGCGGCGCATGCCGGGCTCGCCCGCTCGCCCGAGCGTGCCGATTTTCTCAACGGCAAGATCAAGACCGCACGCTTTTACTTCGAACGGCTTCTGCCCGAAGCCCGCTTGTGCCATGCGTCCATCGTCGCGGGCGCGGATGCGCTAATAGCCATTTCCGAGCAAGAGCTGTAACGCTCACTCGGTCAAGCCCGTTCAAGCCGACAACATTACGGAGACATTCGATGGCTTCATCCAATCAGGGGCCGCTTGCCGGCGTGCGCATTCTCGACCTCACCACCATCGTGCTGGGGCCGCTTGCGACCGTCACGCTCGCGGGCCTGGGCGCCGAAGTGATCAAGATCGAGTCGCCCGAGGGCGACAACGTGCGCAATGCGGGCGTCATGAAGCATGACGGCATGGGCCATGTGTTTCTGCACAACAACCGCGGCAAGCAAAGCGTGGTGCTCGACCTGAAGAAAGCCGAAGCACGCGAGGCGCTGCTGCGTCTTGCGACGCAATCCGATGTGCTGATCTCCAACGTCCGGCCCGCGGCGATGAAGCGTCTCGGGCTCGATTACGACGCGCTCGCCGAAGTCAACCCGCGCCTCATTTATGTCACGGCCTGCGGCTACAGCGCGCGCGGCCCTTATGCGGACAAGCCCGCTTACGACGATTTGATTCAAGGCGCCGCCGCCATTCCGTGGATCATGCAGCAGTACGGCGCGAGCGCGCCGAGCTATACGCCGATTTCGCTCGCCGACCGGCTCACGGGCTTGCATGTCGTCTACGCCGTGAACGCCGCGCTCTTCGCGCGCGAGCGAACCGGCAAGGGGCAGCACGTGGAAGTGTCGATGTTCGAAAGCGTCGCGCACTTCGTGCTGGCCGATCACCTGGCGGGCCGCACGTTCGAACCCGCGCCGAGTCCCGCCGGATACGACCGTCTGCTCTCTCCCCACCGTGCACCCTATCGCACGGCGGACGGGTACCTGTGCGTGCTCATCTACAACGACAAACATTGGCGCGGCTTTTTCAAGGGTATCGGCCGGCCGGAGCTGTTCGAAGATGAGCGCTTTTCAAGCCAGCAGAATCGCTCGCGCAATATTCGCGCGGTCTATGCGTGGATCGCCGACATCATGCCTACGCGCACGACCGCCGAGTGGCAAGCGCTGCTCGACGAAGCCGATATTCCGAACCAGGTTTTCAACACGATCGATAGCCTCATCGACGATCCGCACTTGCGTGCCACCGGCTTCATCGGCGAAGAGGAGCATCCGACCGAAGGCCGCATGCTCACGCTCGGCAATCCCACGACGTGGTCGGCCACGCCGGCTACCGCGCCCTCGCCCGCTCCCGGTCTCGGCGAGCACAGCGCGGCGGTGCTGCGGCTGGCGGGGTATACGGATGAGCAGATCGAGGAGATGCATAGAAGCGGCGTGACGTACGTCGTGGACAAAGCCTGAAGCCTCAAAGCGGCCGGACTTCAGTTGGTCGACAGAATGATATCGAGCACCCGGCGCAGCGGCTCTCTGCTGCGCCCCAAAGCAGCTGATCCCCGGTGGTCAGCACACTGTATATCTGTGGGCCGACATTCAGCCGGCGTGGCGGCGCAGGCTGCGCCGATGACAGATCGAAGTTCATACCCGAGGTCTCCTCGGAGTCTTCGTATTCTGGCGTTCTGTTTGGCCGGAAAGAAAGAGCCAAGAATGGACAATTTTTATGTGCCAATCCTCACCGGACGTATCCATTGGCAGCGCAGCGCGTCGCCCCATGTCTTGCGCGAATCTCAACGCTGGTAATATCCCGCGTTCCACAAGGTTGATGAAAAAAGCTCTTGTCCATAACTACGACTCATAAAGACTTAGTTAAAGTACGACGTCAGTGTCGACATCTGACTGATACCGAGAACGGGACATAGTAGTTGGCCGAACCCTGCCGATCGTCACGAGATCGACGCGCACATTACTGCCGACGGCAGAACGCGACCCGAAACGGCTGGTGACATTTCTCTAATGCGGCCGTTCAACGAGGCGCGCGCTAGGGCACCGCGCTGGACGTAATCAACTTTTAGACGTCTAAGCCAATCCAGTCTTCCAGATAGGGTAACGTCTTTTCCGCTAGGCCAGCTTTGGCCCCCTTCTCCATGTAGGTTTTAACGATGAAGGAAGTTATGGATTCGTCGGCCTCAGTCTTCGCTTGTGGCGGCACGTTGTCAGAGTCCCAACGAAGTAGATATCGCGTGTAATCCAGCACATCAACTCGTTCGCTATTAAGCCAGTTCGAGCCCATTTC
>DASZGN010000341.1:0-6280 GCA_035938775.1 Trinickia sp. | reverse complement strand
CTCGCGAAGGAGCACGGCATGCGCAACATCGCCGTGATCGAGAAAGGGTGGATTGGCGGCGGCAATACGGCACGCAATACCACGATCATTCGCTCCAACTACCTGTGGGACGAGTCGGCCGCGCTGTATGAAAAAGCGATGAAGCTCTGGGAAGGGCTCGCACAGGACTTGAACTACAACGTCATGTTCAGCCAGCGCGGCGTGATGAACCTCGCTCACACGCTGCAAGACGTGCGCGACACCGAACGCCGCGTGAATGCAAACCGGCTGAACGGGGTGGATGCCGAATTCCTCACGCCGGAGCAGATCAAGGAAATCGAGCCGACCATCAATCTGAACAGCCGCTATCCGGTGCTCGGCGCGTCGTTCCAGCGGCGCGGCGGTGTCGCACGGCACGATGCCGTCGCTTGGGGCTTTGCGCGCGGCGCCGATGCGCATGGCGTGGACATCGTCCAGAACTGCCAGGTGACCGGCATTCGTCGCGAAGGCGGGGCGGTTGTCGGCGTGGAGACGGTCAAGGGCTTCATCAAGGCGAAGAAGGTGGCCGTCGTCACGGCGGGCAACACGACGGCGCTCGCCGACATGGCCGGCATCCGCTTGCCGCTCGAAAGCCATCCGCTGCAAGCGCTCGTGTCCGAGCCGATCAAACCTGTCGTCAATACGGTCGTGATGTCGAACGCGGTGCACGCGTACATCAGCCAGTCCGACAAGGGAGATCTCGTGATCGGCGCGGGCATCGATCAATACACGGGCTTCGGTCAGCGCGGCAGCTTCCACATCATCGAAGGGACGCTGCAGGCAATCGTCGAGATGTTCCCGGTGTTCTCGCGCGTGCGGATGAACCGGCAGTGGGGCGGCATCGTCGACGTGTCGCCGGATGCGTGCCCGATCATCGGCAAGACGGATGTGAAGGGCCTCTATTTCAACTGCGGCTGGGGCACGGGCGGCTTCAAGGCGACGCCGGGCTCGGGCTGGGTGTTCGCGCACACGATCGCGAACGATGCGCCGCATCCGCTCAATGCGGCGTTCTCGCTCGACCGCTTCTACACCGGCCATCTGATTGACGAACACGGCGCGGCAGCCGTGGCCCACTAACGCTACGCAGGGAGACACTCATGTTGCTGATCGAATGCCCGTGGTGCGGGCCGCGTGCCGAATCCGAATTCTCGTGCGGAGGCGAAGCCGATATTGCGCGCCCGCCCGAGCCTGACAAGCTCACCGACCGCGAATGGGGCGACTACCTGTTCATGCGCAAGAACCCGCGCGGCGTGCATCGCGAGCAGTGGAACCACGCGCAAGGATGCCGCCGCTGGTTCATGGCGACGCGCGACACCGTCAGCTATGAAATCAAGGGCTACGGGACCTTCGTCCAGCCCGCCGCCAACGCACAGCAAGAGGGCACGAGCAAATGAGCCAGAAAGACCGTCTCGGCACCGGGGGCCGCATCAACCGCGCGACTGAGCTGACCTTCACATTCAATGGCCGGACCTACCAGGGCTACCAGGGCGACACGCTTGCCTCGGCGCTGCTCGCCAACGGCGTGCATTTCGTCGCGCGCAGCTTCAAGTACCACCGTGCGCGCGGGATCATGACGGCCGGGGTCGAAGAGCCCAATGCCATCGTGCAGCTCGAGCAGGGTGCGTACTCGGTGCCGAACGCTCGGGCGACTGAAGTCGAACTCTATGAGGGGCTGGTCGCGACGAGCGTGAACGCCGATCCGTCGCTCGAGCACGACCGCATGGCCGTCAACCAGAAGTTCGCGCGCTTCATTCCCGCAGGCTTCTACTACAAGACTTTTATGTGGCCGCGCAAATGGTGGCCGAAATACGAAGAGAAGATCCGCGAAGCGGCGGGTCTCGGCAAGGCGCCCGACGTACGCGACGCCGACCGCTACGACAAGTGCTACGCGCATTGCGACGTGCTCGTGGTCGGCGGCGGCCCGACCGGGCTCGCGGCCGCGCACGCGGCGGCGACGGCCGGCGCGCGTGTGGTCCTCGTCGACGACCAGCGCGAGCTCGGTGGCAGCTTGCTGTCCGGCGGTACCGAGATCGACGGCAAGCCGGCGATGCAGTGGGTCGAGAAGATCGAGGCGGAACTGCGCAAGCTGCCCGACGTGACGATTCTGTCGCGAAGCACCGCATTCGGCTATCAGGATCACAACCTCGTGACGGTCACGCAGCGCTTGACCGACCACCAGCCGGTTTCGATGCGCAAGGGTACGCGCGAGCTGCTGTGGAAGGTCCGCGCCAAGCGCGTGATCCTCGCGGCGGGTGCGCACGAGCGCCCGATCGTGTTCGGCAACAATGACCTGCCGGGCGTGATGCTCGCCTCGGCGGTGTCGACCTACATCCATCGCTACGGGGTGCTGCCGGGGCGCGACGCAGTGGTCTTCACGAACAATGACCGCGGCTACCAGACGGCGCTCGATTTGAAGGCATGTGGTGCGAAGGTGACGGTCGTCGATGCGCGGGCGTCAGCGAGCGGCGCGCTACCTGCGGCAGCGAAGCGGCAGGGCGTGACGGTGATGAGCGGCGCGGCGGTGACGGCCGCGGCGGGCAAGTGGCGGGTGGCGTCGGTCGACGTTGCGTCGTATGCAAGCGGACGCGCGGGGAGCAAGATTGCGACGCTCGCATGCGACCTCGTCGCGGTGTCGGGCGGCTTCAGCCCGGTGCTGCACCTGTTCGCGCAGTCGGGTGGCAAGGCGCATTGGCATGACGAAACAGCGTGCTTCGTGCCGGGCAAGTCGGTGCAGGCCGAGGTGAGCGTTGGCGCGGCGGCGGGAGAATTCAGTCTCGCGCGCGGCCTGCGCTTCGCGCTCGACGCGGGCGTCGAGGCGGCGAAGGCGACCGGCTACAGCGCGGCGCAACGTCCCGTCGCGCGGCACGTCGCAGAGCTCGCCGAGGATGCATTGCTGCCCGTGTGGCTGATTGGCAGCCGCGAGACCGCCGCGCGCGGGCCTAAGCAGTTCGTCGACTTCCAGAACGACGTGTCGGCGGCCGATATCCTGCTCGCGGCGCGCGAGGGCTTCGAATCGGTCGAGCACGTGAAGCGCTATACGGCGATGGGCTTCGGCACGGACCAAGGCAAGCTCGGCAACATCAACGGGATGGCGATTCTCGCCGAGGCGCTCGGCAAGTCGATACCCGAAACCGGCACGACGACGTTCCGTCCGAACTACACGCCCGTCACATTCGGCGCGTTCGCGGGCCGCGAGCTCGGCGACTTCCTCGATCCCATCCGCAAGACGTGCCTCCACGAATGGCACGCCGAGCAGGGCGCGATGTTCGAGGACGTCGGCAACTGGAAGCGGCCGTGGTACTACCCGCGCGCGGGGGAGGACCTGCACGCGGCCGTGGCGCGCGAATGCCTCGCGGTGCGCAACGGCGTCGGCATCCTCGACGCGTCGACGCTCGGCAAGATCGACATCCAGGGGCCGGACGCCGCGCAGCTCTTGAATTGGGTTTATACGAACCCGTGGTCGAAGCTCGAAGTGGGCAAGTGCCGCTACGGCCTCATGCTCGACGAGAACGGCATGGTGTTCGACGACGGCGTGACGGTGCGCCTCGCCGACCATCACTACCTGACGACGACGACGACGGGCGGCGCGGCGCGCGTGCTCACCTGGCTCGAGCGCTGGCTGCAGACCGAGTGGCCCGATATGAAGGTGCGGCTCACGTCGGTGACGGACCATTGGGCGACGTTCGCCGTGGTTGGCCCGAAGAGCCGCAAGGTGCTGCAGAAGGTCTGCGAGGACGTCGACTTCTCGAACGCCGCGTTCCCGTTCATGACGTATCGCGAAGGCACGGTCGCGGGCGTCGCCGCGCGCGTCATGCGCATCAGCTTCTCGGGGGAGCTCGCGTACGAGGTCAACGTGCCGGCCAATGTGGGCCGCACCGTCTGGGAGACGCTAATGGCGGCCGGCGAGGAGTTCGGCATCACGCCGTACGGCACCGAGACGATGCACGTGCTGCGCGCGGAGAAGGGCTACATCATCGTTGGCCAGGACACCGACGGCTCGATCACGCCGTTCGACCTCGGGATGGGCGGGCTCGTCGCGAAGTCGAAGGACTTTCTTGGCAGGCGTTCGCTCACGCGCTCGGATACGGCGAAGGACGGCCGCAAGCAGTTCGTCGGCCTCCTGACCGACGACGCGCAGTTCGTGCTGCCAGAAGGTGCGCAAATCGTTGCGCCTGACACGCGTATTTCGACAACCGAACCGACGCCGATGATAGGGCATGTGACGTCGAGCTATTACAGCCCGATCCTGAAGCGCTCGATCGCGCTGGCGGTCGTAAAGGGCGGCTTGAGCAAGATGGGCGAGAGCGTCGCAATTCCGCTGGCCAATGGCAAGCGCGTGACCGCGAAAATCTCGAACCCGGTTTTCTACGATACCGAAGGGGTGCGTCAGCATGTGGAATGAAACGGGAAATCAGACGCCGGCGTTGGATGTGCCGGCATCCGACGCGCGCACGGGTGGCGTGCGGCTTGAATCGCCGTTCGTCGGCGCAGCCGATCTGCTGAAGGGGCAGCAAGCGCGTGCGTCCAAGCATTTCGTGATGCGCGAGCGGGCCTTTCTCGATCTCGTCAACGTGCGGGGCGAACTCTCGAATTCCGCGTTCGTCGATTCGTTCGAGCGCGTGGTCGGGTGCCGGCCGCCGGCGGCGCCCAACACTGTCGTACGCGGCGCCGGGTACGACGTGCTGTGGCTTGGCCCTGACGAATGGCTCGTGCGCTCGGACGGGCCGGTGCAGGCCGGTGTGCTCGAGGCGAAGCTCGCCGAGGCGGTGCAGGGGACGTACTCGGCAGTGGTCGATGTGGGCAGCGGCTACACGGTGCTCGAAGTCGGCGGCGAGCGCGTACGCGACGTGCTCGCGCGCGGCTGCCCGCTCGATCTGCATCCTCGCGCGCTCAAGCAGGGGCAATGCGCGCAGAGCCATTACTTCAAGGCGCCGATCGCGCTCGTGCCGACCGGTGATATCAGATTCGAGATCGTCGTGCGCCGCAGCTTTGCTGATTACTTCTGCCGCATCATGCTCGACGCAGCGGCGCCACTGATGTCATGAAGCCCGCTGAAGGCCGGCCACCGCATCCCCTGGCGGGCCGATACCACCAACACGACGGGTGAGTTCCATACGCTCCGTATCCGGCCTGATTAACTTGAGCATGGCGCTTCGCCCGGCGCCGCGCGCCCCGAACCGCTTACCGAGACCAGAGGAACCCGAATGACCGCCCAACGCCCCGATCAATTCGTCCTGACGCTGTCGTGCCAGAGCGCCGCAGGGCAAGTCGCCGCCGTCATCGGCTTTCTCGACCGGCATGGCTGCTACGTGGACGCGCTGAACGTGTTCGATGACGATCTGAGCAACCGTTTCTTCGTCCGCTGTGTGTTTCATCCGACCAGTGACACACCGCTGCATATCGACGCGCTGCGAGAGGAGTTCGCGCCGATCGCCGCCGGCTTCGACATGCAGTGGGCGATCCACGACGTCAACGCACGTCCGAAGGTGCTGATCATGGTGTCGAAGCTCGAGCACTGCCTCGCGGACCTGCTGTTCCGCTGGCGGATGGGCGAGCTGAAGATGGACATCGTCGGCATCGTGTCGAATCACGCCGATCTGGAATCGCTTGCCGCGCAGCACGGGTTGCCGTTCCGCCATTTCCCGATCACGCCGGACACGAAGGCGCGGCAGGAAGCGCAGTGGCTTGACCTGTTCGAGTCGAGTGGCGCGGAGCTCGTGATCCTCGCGCGCTACATGCAGGTGCTGTCGCCAGAGGCGAGCGTGAAGCTCGCCAATCGCGCGATCAACATCCATCACTCGTTCCTGCCCGGCTTCAAGGGTGCGAAACCGTATCACCAAGCGCACGCGCGCGGCGTCAAGCTGATCGGAGCGACCGCGCACTTCGTGACCGATGATCTCGACGAAGGCCCAATCATCGAGCAGGCGGTCGAGCGTGTCGATCACGCTTACCGGCCCGAGCAGTTGCTCGCGGTTGGGCGCGACGTAGAGTGCATCACGCTCGCGCGCGCGGTGAAGGCGTTCATCGAGCGGCGCGTGTTTCTGAATGGCGATCGTACGGTTGTTTTCCCGTAGCCCGCGCCTTCATTGACTAAGGCCCGACCGGCGCACGCCGAGAGCGGGCCTTTTGTGTTTCGGTATTCGCGTTGGTTCCAGCGGTCAGTTCGTGACAGGTTGGGCAAGTATGGGGCGAAGGCTATCGGCGTTCAGAAACTGTTCCATCGGCAGCCGCTAGGCGAGGGGATGGGTACACGAAAGACATC
>DASZGN010000340.1:0-2164 GCA_035938775.1 Trinickia sp. | reverse complement strand
CGCCGAGCGCGTCGAACGTGTTCAAACCGCCCGGCCCGTGCCCGTGCTCGGCGTAACGGGCACGGGCGGCGCCGGCAAATCGTCGCTGACTGACGAGCTCGTGCGGCGTTTTCGCCTCGACAGCGGCGATGCGCTGAAGATCGCCGTGCTCGCCGTCGATCCGTCGCGGCGCAAATCGGGCGGCGCGTTGCTTGGCGACCGCATCCGCATGAACGCCATCGGCGATTGGGGCCGAGGCCCGCGCGTGTTCATGCGCTCGTTCGCGACGCGCGAAGCGGCGGCCGAGCTGCCCGCGGTGCTGCCCGACGCGATCGCGGCGTGCAAGGCGGCCGGCTTCGATCTCGTCATCATCGAAACATCGGGGATCGGGCAGGGCGATGCGGCGATCGTGCAGCATGTCGATCGCTCGCTCTACGTGATGACGCCGGAGTTCGGCGCCGCGAGCCAGCTCGAGAAAATCGACATGCTCGATTTCGCCGACTTCGTCGCCATCAACAAGTTCGACCGCAATGGCGCGGCCGACGCGCTGCGTGATGTGGCCAAGCAGGTGCAGCGCAATCGCGGCGCCTGGAGTGTCACGCCGGAAGCGCTTCCCGTGGTCGGAACGATTGCCTCGCACTTCAACGACGATGGCGTGACGGCGCTTTATCAGCGCATTGCGGCGGTGCTGAGCGAGCACGGCCTGCGCGAGCCGGAGGGCGGCGCGCGCCTGCCGCGCGTCGACGTGCGCCATTCGAGCGAGCGGGCCGCAATCGTGCCCGCCGCGCGCGTGCGTTACTTGTCGGAGATTGCCGAGACCGTGCGCGCCTATCGCTCGCGTGCCCAAGAGCAGGCGCAATGCGCGCGCGAGCGCTGGCAACTGATCGAGGCGCGGCGCATGCTCGCCGAATCGAATGAATCGAACGATGCGCACGCGGGCGTCGGCGCTAGCATTGATACCAACGCCAACGCCAACGCCAACGCCAACGCCAACGCTGATGCACGAAGCGCGGCAGCGGCCGCGGCATCGCTCGACGCGTTGATTGCCGAGCGCGATGCCAGGCTTGGCGAGCAGGAAAAGGCGCTTCTCGACGCATGGCCGCAAACGCTCGCCGCCTATTCGGGCGACGAGCACGTGGTCACCGTGCGCGGCCGCGAGATTCGCACCGCGCTTAACGTGATGACGCTCTCGGGCACGCCGTTGCGCAAGGTTGCGCTGCCGAACTTCGCGGACCCGGGCGAGACGCTGCGCTGGCTCTTGCTGGAGAACTTGCCCGGCCGCTTTCCCTTCACGGCGGGCGTCTTCCCGTTCAAGCGAGAGAACGAAGATCCGACGCGCATGTTCGCGGGCGAAGGCGATCCGCGGCGCACGAACAGGCGTTTCAAGCTGCTGTCCGAAGGCATGCCGGCGCGGCGCCTGTCGACGGCATTCGACTCCGTGACGCTATACGGCGAAGACCCGGACGAGCGTCCCGACATTTACGGGAAGATCGGCAATTCGGGTGTCTCGGTCGCAACGCTCGACGATGTGAAGACGCTCTACGAAGGTTTTGACTTGTGCGCGCCGAGCACGTCGGTCTCGATGACGATCAACGGCCCCGCGCCGACGATCCTCGCGATGTTCTTCAACGCCGCGATCGACCAGCAGCTCGAGCGCCTCGACGATGAATGCGCGCAAGCGGGCCGCGAGCCGCGCGCCGACGAAATCGACGCGACGCGCGAGCGTGCGTTGCAGACCGTGCGCGGCACGGTGCAGGCCGACATCCTCAAGGAAGACCAAGGACAGAACACGTGCATCTTCTCGACCGAATTCAGCCTGAAGATGATGGGCGACATTCAGGCGTACTTCGTCGAGCATGGCGTGCGCAATTTCTATTCGGTGTCGATATCGGGTTATCACATCGCCGAAGCGGGCGCGAACCCGATCACGCAGCTCGCCTATACGCTCGCGAATGGGTTCACGTACGTCGAGGCGTATCTCGCACGCGGGATGTCCATCGACGATTTCGCGCCGAACCTGTCGTTCTTCTTCTCGAACGGCATGGAGCCCGAGTACGCGGTGCTCGGGCGCGTCGCGCGCCGCATCTGGGCCGTGGCGCTCGCGAAGCGCTACGGCGCGAACGAACGCAGCCAGAAGCTCAAGTATCACGTGCAGACCTCGGGCCGCAGCCTGCACGCGCAGGAG
>DASZGN010000339.1:0-2901 GCA_035938775.1 Trinickia sp. | reverse complement strand
CCGTGGCGCGCGGGCTGCTGGCGATTCGCTCGCATGTCGATGTGTGCGACGAGCGCCTCCTTGCCGTTGAAGCGCTCATCGAAGTGAAGCGCCGTGTCGCGCCGTATCTCGACTTGCAACTGGTCGCCTTTCCGCAGGACGGCTTGTTGCGCAGCCCAGGTGCGTTCGAAAACTTGAAGCGCGCCATTGCGATGGGTGTCGACGTGGTCGGCGGCATTCCGCACTTCGAGCGCACGATGGCCGACGGCACCGAGTCCGTGCGCTTGCTTTGCGAGTTCGCGGCCGACAAGGGGCTGCCCGTCGACATGCATTGCGATGAATCCGACGACCCGCTCTCGCGCCATATCGAAACGCTGTGCGCGCAAGCGCATCGGCTGGGACTCGCGGGCCGCGTCGCGGGCTCGCATCTCACGTCGATGCATTCGATGGACAATTACTACGTGAGCAAGCTGCTGCCGCTCATGCGCGAGTCGGGCGTGGCTGCTATCGCGAATCCGCTCATCAACATCACGCTGCAGGGCCGCGCCGATACGTACCCGAAGCGGCGCGGCATGACGCGCGTGCCCGAAATGCTCGCGGCCGGCATCGACGTGGCGTTCGGCCACGACTGCGTGATGGACCCGTGGTACAGCCTCGGCTCGGCCGACATGCTCGAAGTGGCGCACATGGGCTTGCATGTCGCACAGATGACGGGCATCGATGCGATGCGCGCGGCGTTCGATGCGGTGACATCAAACGCCGCGCGCATCCTCGGCCTCGAGGGCTACGGCATCGCGCCAGGGTGCCGTGCCGATTGCGTGGTGCTCGATGCGCGTGACCCGATCGAGGCGATCCGCCTGCGTGCGGCGCGGCTCGCGGTGATTCGGCGCGGCAAGGTGATCGCGCGCTCGCCTGCCGCGCGTGCGACGTTGTCGCTCGAGGGCAGGCCGGCCGAAGTCGACTTCAAGTTGCGCCGCTGAGCAAGATACGCACGATCACTGCGCCGGCGCACCCGCCATGCCGTTGTGCCGCAAGAGCGCGTCGATGGTCGGCGCGCGGCCGCGAAACGCCTTGAACGACTCCATCGCGGGACGGCTGCCGCCCACTTCCAATATCTCGTGCCGATAGCGCGTGCCCGTTGCCGCGTCGAGCACGCTGCCGTTCGCCGCAGCAGCGGCATCCTCGAAGGCGGCATAGGCGTCGGCAGATAGCACCTCCGCCCACTTGTAGCTGTAGTAGCCCGCCGCATACCCGCCCGCGAAGATATGGCTGAACGTGTTCGGCCAGCGCGAGAACGGCGCTTGCGGAATGACGTGATAGCGCTCGTTGATCGCGCGCGCGACATCGTTCGCGCTCTCGCTGCCCGCCGGATCGAAATTGGTGTGCAGCGTCATGTCGTACATCGAGAAGACGATCTGCCGCAGCATGCCGAGCCCGCTCTGGAAGTTCTTGGCGGCAATCATCTTGTCGAACAGCGCGCGCGGCAGCTTGGCGCCGGTATCGACACGCGAGGTCATGTCGCTAAGCACATCCCATTCCCAGCAGAAATTCTCCATGAACTGCGAGGGCAGCTCGACGGCGTCCCACTCGACGCCGTTGATGCCCGAGACGCCCAGCTCGTTCACGCGCGTGAGCATGTGGTGCAGACCGTGCCCGAATTCATGGAAGAGCGTCATGACCTCGTCGTGCGTGAAGCAGGCCGGCTTGCCGCCGACAGGCGCCGAGAAGTTGCAAGTGAGGTACGCGACGGGCGTTTGCACGCCGCCGTCGTCTTGCTTGTGACGCGCGCGTGCATCGTCCATCCATGCGCCGCCACGCTTGCCTTCGCGCGCGTAAAGGTCGAGGTAAAACTGCGCGATGAGCGAGCCGTCGCGATCCTCCACGCGGAAAAAGCGTACGTCCGGATGCCAGGTGGCCGCCTGGTCGGGACGGATGCTGACGTTAAAGAGCGACTCGGCGACCTTGAAGAGACCGTTCAACACGATGCCTTCGGGGAAGTATTGCTTGACCTCGTTTTCCGAGAACGCGTAGCGCTTTTCGCGCAGGCGCTCGCCGGCAAATGCGACGTCCCACGGCTCGAGCTGCGTGAGGCCCAGTTCATTGGCCGCGAACTCGCGCAGCTCGTTCCAATCGCTCTCCGCATAGGGGCGTGCGCGCTTGGCGAGATCTTCGAGGAAAGCGATGACCTCATCGGGCGAGTCGGCCATCTTCGGCACGAGCGAGACTTCCGCGAAGTTGCGGTAGCCGAGCATCAGCGCCTCTTCGCGGCGCAGCTTGAGCAGCTCCGCGACGCTGTCGGCGTTGTCCCACTCAGGCTTCCCGCCACCATAGACGCCGCCCAGTTCGGACGCGCGCGTGACGTACGCGCGGTACATCGTCTCACGCATCGGCCGGTGCTCGGCGTACTGCATCACAGGGAAATACGATGGGAAATGAAGCGTGAACTTCCAGCCCTCGATGCCGCCTTCCTTCGCGGCTTCGCGCGCGGCGCCTGCGACATCCTCAGGCAGACCGGCAAGCTCGGCTTCGCTCTTCGCGATGTACGCGTATGCGTTTGTCGCATCGAGCACATGATCGGAAAACGCCTTCGCGAGCGCGGCCTGACGTTCCTGCAACTCTGCAAAGCGCGGCTTTTGCGCCTCGGGAAGCTCGGCGCCCGACAGGCGGAAGTCACGCAGCGCGTTCTCGAGAATCTTCTTGCGCTCGTCGGTTAGCGTTTCGAACGCCGGGCTCGCGACGATCGCCTTGTACTTTTCGAAGAGTGCCAGATTCTGGCCGACGCTCGACCAGAACTCGGTCACCCGCGGCAGATTTTCGCCGTAGGCAGCGCGCAGCTCGGGCGTATCGGCAACGGCGTTCAAATGCCCGGCGACACCCCACGCGCGCGAGAGCGGTTCGGTTGCGCGCTCGGTGGCCTCGACG
>DASZGN010000338.1:0-1680 GCA_035938775.1 Trinickia sp. | reverse complement strand
CTTTCGTAGAAGTCGTGCGAAAACTTCGGGTAGCATGTAGTTCAAGGCGCAAGCCTGTGTTGTCCCCTTCGTCTAGAGGCCTAGGACATCACCCTTTCACGGTGAGTACAGGGGTTCGAATCCCCTAGGGGACGCCAAATTCAAAGTGGCGCCACAAGCAGTCAAGGCGACGCCGCCAGCGGGTCTAACCAACGCCCGTCGGTGATGCAGCAAGCTGGAGCGGTAGTTCAGTTGGTTAGAATACCGGCCTGTCACGCCGGGGGTCGCGGGTTCGAGTCCCGTCCGCTCCGCCAGATAGATAGAAGCCCGCTGGGTAAAACCAGCGGGCTTTTTCTATTTCTCCCGCATCCAGTCGCTTCCTGCGACATTTCCTTCCAGTACGGACAAACGGCCATTGCCTGCGCCCGCGCGTTATCGTAGCGTTGTCGAAACCTCGAATTTTCGCGATAGCCGCCTGACCCGCCATGTTCGCACCGAACGACATCCCGTCGCGCTTCCAGCTGCGCCACGCCACCATGCACGACTTCGAGTTCGCTGAGGCGCTCACGCGCCGCAACATGGGGGGCTACTACCAGCGCCATCATCTGATCTGGCGAGGCGATCTTTTTCTCGCCAGCTACCGTGAATCGGAAAATTTCATCCTCGAACTCGACGGCGACGCCATCGGCGTGCTGCGCGTGACGCAGGAGAACGATTCGCTGCATATCCGCGACGTGCAGATCGCCGAAGGCTATCGAGGCAACGGGGCGGGCACCTTTCTGCTCGACATCTCGCATCGCTGGGCACGCGAGCGCGGCCTGCGCGAACTGCAACTGCGCGTGTTCGTCGATAACCCGGCGGCGCGGCTCTACTTGCGTATGGGCTACCGGGTAGCGGGGCCGCGTCTCGCGCGGCTCGGCTCGATCCGGCATATGACGCGGCCGGTTTGACCTTTCCTTTCCGACGTAGCGAGTCGATCAGGCGTCGTGCGGCGCCGCGATCGGCTCATCGTTGGTCGCATCTTCTTCGCGCTGATCGTCCTCGCGCTCCCCGGTGCCACGCGCAATAAACGCACGCGGACTCTCGCCGAAAGCCCGCCGAAACATCGCGGAAAACGCGCTCTGGCTCTGATAGCCGAGTTCCTGCGCGACTACTGACATCGGTTTGCCCTGATTGAGCAGCGGAATTGCCCGCGCGAGGATCGCCTGCTGACGCCATTGCGAAAAACTCACGCCCAGTTCCTGGCGAAACAGCCGGGCAATCGTGCGGGTGCTCGCGCCGACCTGCGCGGCCCAGTGTTCGAGCGAACCGGGACCGGCTGGGTCGGCGATCAAGGCCTCGCACAACGAGCGCAGACGCTTTTCCTCGGGCATCGGCACGGCCAGCGGCAAGGGCGCGGAACGCGTGATCTCGTCGAGCGCGACGGCGCCAAGCAGGCGCTCGCGCGCGGGGCCGATGGCGCGCTCGTCGAAAGCGGCGATCGCTTCGCGTAGCAGCCCCGACACCTCGACCACCCGGCACGCGTCGAGCCCCGGCGGAATCACCGAGGCATCCACATAGAGCGTGCGCAAAAACGCATCCTCGACGATCGAGACTTCGTGCGTGACGTGGGGCGGCACCCAGATCGCGCGCGAAGGCGGCACCATCCAGGTCGTGCCGGGCGTGGCCATGCGCAGCACGCCACGCGACGCGTAAGCAAGT